>JALVWW010000042.1 GCA_027023175.1 Campylobacterales bacterium | reverse complement strand
GCAACACATGGAGTGAGTATTGGTCATGTTTCTCCTGAAGCTGCTGAAGGCGGTTTGATAGGCTTGTTAAAAGATGGCGACATTATAGAGATAGATGTTGATAATTATAGTATCAATGCAAAACTAAGTGAAGAAGAGATAGAAAAAAGAAAAGAAGAGTTTGTTCCCAAGATGAGAAATATATCAAGTCGCTGGTTAAAACAGTATAGAATACTTGTGACAAATGCAGCTCATGGAGCAGTTTTAAAAACAGAGTTGTAAATGGAACACTTTTTCAACCTTTTTTTAGCTGAGGCAGTGGCTATATTTGCTATACTTGACCCTATAGGAGTGAGTGCTATGATACCCTCACTCCTTCATCAAAATATTACAAAGCAGGAGATAAGAAGGGTTGCTTTTGTAGCAACTTTGACTGCACTTATAGCATTTTTTGTTGTACTATTAAGCGGTGATTTTGTACTTAAGCTTTTTGGGATAGATATGAACTCTCTAAAAGCTATGGGTGGAGTAGTGCTACTTTTAATGGCTGTAAATATGGTAAACGGCTATAGTAAAAAAAAGTCTCATCATTCAAAAGAGGAGGAAGATGAGGCAAAAGAGCATGAGAACTTGGCTGTTATCCCTATAGGTATCCCTATCATTTTTGGTCCGGGTCTTTTTGCAACAGTTATAGTTTATAAATCCCAAGCAGTCAGCCTTGGTGATGTTTTTTCTTTGATTTTTGCTTTTTTGGCAAATGCTTTTATTTTGTATCTGACTTTAAGAAATTCTATATATATAAAGAAGGTTGTTGGAGTTACCGGCGAGAGGATAGTAACCAGACTTATGGGACTTATTACAGGAGCTATTGCCATACAGTTTATGGTAAGCGGTGTTGTAGAGATAGCAAAGAGGTATATATGAGTATAGTAAAAGAGTTTTTATACAGAGTAAAAGTTACAGAAAATGAGATAGATTTTAATAACCATTTAAATAATTTTTACTATGTAAAATGGATGCAAGATAGCGGTATAGAACACTCAAAAGCCAATGGTGTAACACTTGAAACTTATGAAAAATTAGGGGCAACTTGGTTTGCCAAATCTCATCATATAGAGTATAAAGCACCTGCTTTTTTAGGGGATGAGATAGCGGTCAAAACTTGGATAAGCGAAATCGGCAAGATAAAGTCTATAAGAAAGTATGAATTTTATCGCATAAGCGACGATAAGCTTTTGGCTACTGCAGAGACTGTATGGGTTTTTGTAGATATGAAAAGCGGTCGTCCTACTCCCATAAAAGATGAGATAAAGAGCAAGTTTCTAATTTCATAGCGACTTAAAAATTTTTGAGTATAATTTCATAACAATTTTTTGAGGTAAATCATGTCAAACAATCAAACCAAGTATATATTTGTTACAGGAGGAGTTTTAAGCTCTCTTGGCAAAGGAATAGCAAGTGCTAGTATCGCAACTCTTTTAAAACATTCAGGATATAAAGTCTCTATTTTAAAAATGGATCCATATATCAATGTTGATCCAGGCACCATGAGTCCTCTGGAGCATGGAGAAGTATTTGTTACGGCAGATGGGGCTGAGACCGACTTGGACTTGGGGCATTATGAGAGATTTTTGGATGTCAATCTCTCAAGATACAATAATTTTACAACGGGTCAAGTTTACTCTACCGTTATAGAGAAAGAAAGAAGAGGAGATTATCTAGGAAAAACTATACAAGTTATTCCTCATATTGTAAACGAGATAAAAGAAAGAATAATAAAAGCCGGAGAAAAAGAGGATATTCTTATCGTAGAGATAGGTGGAACCGTAGGAGATATAGAGGGATTACCTTTTTTAGAAGCTATAAGAGAGCTTAAAAGAGATGTAGGTAAAGGCAGAGCTATATTTGTGCATCTTACTTTGGTGCCATATTTAAGTGCGGCAGGCGAACTTAAAACAAAACCTACCCAACATAGTGTACAAGAGCTTAGAAGGATAGGTATAACTCCTCATATACTTATATGCAGAACCGAAAAAAGTATACCAAAAGCCATGAAAGAAAAAATTGCATCTTCATGTGATGTTGAAAAAAATTCTGTCATAGAGGCGATTGACTCTAAAAGTATATATAAAGTTCCTCTAAATTTTTTAAATGAGGGTATTTTAGAGCCTATTTCTGAGTATTTAGATCTTGGAGAATTAAAGCCTGATATGAAAAAATGGGACTCTTTGGTAAAAAGAGTTATAGCACCTACTAAAAAAACCAAGATAGCTTTTGTCGGTAAATATCTTGATCTAAAAGAGGCATATAAGTCACTAACAGAAGCATTTGTGCATTGTGGAGCAAATCTAAACAGTAAAGTTGAACTTCTTTGGGTAGATAGTGAGGATTTGGAAAAAGGGAAAAATTATGAGCTTTTGGAAGAAGCTAACGGCATACTTGTTGCCGGTGGATTTGGAGAGAGAGGGATAAAAGGGAAGATAAAAGCTATAGAATATGCGAGAGTCAACAAAGTACCTTATCTTGGTATATGTTTGGGAATGCAGTTAGCCTTGATAGAGTTTGCGAGAAATGTGTTAAATCTTGAAGATGCTAACTCTGTAGAGTTCGATAAAAATTGTAAAAATCCCATAGTTTACCTCATAGATGAATTTATCGACAGTAGCGGAAATAAGCAACTAAGAACTCATACAAGTCCTCTTGGCGGTACTATGAGACTGGGAGCTTATGAGTGTGATATAAAGGATGGAACACTTTTGTCAAAAGCATATAACGGTAAGAAAAAAGTATATGAAAGACACAGACATAGATATGAAGCAAATCCGGCATATAAAGAGTCTTATGAAAAAAATGGACTCATCGTTAGTGGAGAAAGTAAAGGGCTTATAGAGGTGGTTGAACTAAAAGATCACCCTTGGTTTATGGGGGTACAGTTTCATCCTGAATTTACTTCAAGATTGCAAAAACCAAACAAGGTTATACTCTCATTTGTAGAAGCAGCTTTAAATAATGGCTGAGTTACTTACGAAAGATGATATAAAAAAGATTTTATCCGATAGGTTTAAAAATGATACATATACTTCGCTATCATCTTTGCCTTCACCTTATCTTTTTAAAGATATAGAAAAAGCTACAAAGAGAATTATATCTGCGATAGATAAAAACGAGAAGATTGTTATAGTAGGTGATTATGATGTGGATGGAGTAATATCATCATATATACTTAGTGATTTTTTAGAGCAATTTAACAATAATCTTGAAATCATCATACCAAATAGATTTAGTGACGGTTATGGAATTAGCAAGGATATAATTGATAGAGTTGATTCAACATTGGTTATAACTGTTGATAATGGTATTTCAGCTATCGAGGCAGCACAAGCTTGTAAAGATAAAGGCATTGATCTTATCATAACAGATCATCACAATATTCCTAAAGAGATGCCAAAAGCCTATGCTGTTATAAACCCAAAACAAAAGGAGTGTAATTTTCCTTTTAAAGAAATATGTGGAGCCCAAGTTGCTTGGTATTTGGTAGCTGCTATTAAAAATGAAATGAAGATAAAATTTAATCTATTAAGATATATAGATCTTTTAGCCATTGCTATCATTGCCGATATGATGGAGCTTAGAGAATTCAATAGAGTTTTAGTTAAAAGAGGATTAAAAGAGATAAATTCTTCAAAAAGAGCTGCAATCCTTGCTATAAAAGAGCAATTTCAAAAAGAGAGTTTTGTAAGCGAAGATATATCTTATCTTTTATCACCCTTGCTTAATAGTGCAGGTAGGCTTGAAAGTGCAATGCTTGCATTTAAATTTTTAAAAAGCAAGACCCTTTCTCAAGCAAGAGAGTATCTTTTGCAAATCATATCTCTAAATGAACAAAGAAAAGAGATAGAAAGAGAGCTTTTTGAAATATCTTTAAAAAATGTTGATGAAAATGAGAATATTATTGTAGTTTGGGGAGAAGGGTGGCATGAGGGGGTTATAGGTATAGTTGCAGCTAGACTTGCTAGAAGATTTAAAAAACCGGCTATTGTATTTAGTGTGCAAGATGGAATTGCCAAAGGGAGTGCAAGAAGTATAGCTGAGGTTGATATACTCTCTTTGATAGAGCATGTAAAAGATAGTATTATCAAGTATGGTGGGCACAAAGGTGCTGCAGGATTAAGTATAGAAGAAGAAAAGCTTCCATATTTTAAAAAGAGGGTCGGGGAGTATGCGGCTAACCTTTCAAAAGATCTGTTTATTCCTAAAAAAGAGATATTGGGTGAAATAGATGCAAAAGAGATAGATTTTGAGCTATTAGAAATCTTAGAAGATTATGAGCCGTATGGTCAGAGTAACCCTAAACCCCATTTCCTTATAAAAAATGCGAAAGTGAAAAAAAGTAGAATTTTAGGAAAAGAACAAAATCATCAAAAACTGATTTTAGAATCAAATAGTACTGTTTTAGAGTCCATTGATTTTAACTTCTCTAAAAAGGCTTATATAGGCTCCAAAATTGATACTATTTTTACAGTATCAAAAAATTGCTACAGAGGATA
>JALVWW010000041.1 GCA_027023175.1 Campylobacterales bacterium | reverse complement strand
GAAGATGAGATTCTTAGAATGATGAGAGATATTCAAAGAGCACTCAAAAAACCAATCGAGCAGAGAAACTGGAAAATGGTCATAGACCTTAGAAAATGTGTGGGATGTGATGCATGTTCAGTCTCATGTGCCGCTGAAAACAAACTTCCTCCGGGAGTTATATACAGACCTGTTATCCAAGAAGAGATTGGCACATATCCAAATGTAGGACACACAACACTTCCAAGACCTTGTATGCATTGCGAGGAGCCTCCTTGTGTTCCTGTATGTCCTGCTGAAGCTACTTGGAAGAGACCAGACGGTATCGTTATCATCGATTATGACCAGTGCATAGGTTGTAGATATTGCATCAACGCCTGTCCATACAACGCAAGGACATTTGACTTTGGTATGGAGTATGTTGATGATGCGGCAGATGCTCCTGGGGTTTTCTTAGGTAAAGAAAAAGCTGAAAAATATGAAAATGAAGCATCTTTTGAGTATGCCAAGTCATGGGAGAGAAAAAAAGATGAGTCACCTATCGGCAATGCAAGAAAATGTCACTTCTGTATTCCAAGAATAGAAAAAGGTATGCTACCTGAATGTGTAGTAACCTGTATAGGAAGAGCGACATATTTTGGAGATGCCAACGATCCAAAAAGTTTGGTTTCAGAGCTTATAGCTTTACCGAATACTTTTAGATTGAAAGAAGAAGTAGGAACACACCCAAGTGTGTACTACATAAAATAGGAGGATGAAATGAGTAGAGAAAAAATAGGAAACATCCTTGTTTGGATATTGATAATCGGTTTTGGAGTTTGGGGCTTTCCGGGTATCGTTGACAGGTTTGCAAACGGTCATGTTAATGCCGGATACGGCTCATATTTCCCTTGGGGACTTTGGGTAGCATCATATATCTGGCTTATAGGTTTGTCTGCCGGAGCTTTGATGATATCAGTCATGACTTATGTTTTTCACATAGAAGCAGTTAAAAAAGTAGGTAAAATGGCACTTCTTGTTGCTATTGCCACTTTGGTTGGAGCTATGATGGCGATAGGTATCGACCTTGGTCATCCTTTAAGAGCTTTCAGTCTAATACTTGATCCCAACCTTCACTCAATGATGGGATGGATGGCGGTTTTATATACTGCATACTTTATCACTTTGTGTTTTGAATTGTATTTTGCTATCAGAAAAGAGCAGGTTGTAGGCGAAAAGAGAAAAAATATAACTACTATCTTGATAGCACTTGGTATATGGAGTGTTCCTTTGGCATTTGCATTCCACGGAGGTGTCGGTGGAGTTTTTGCAAATACTGTAGCCAAGCCTTACTGGCACGGACCTATGCTTCCTGTTGTATTTTTGGCGGGCGCATTTTTAAGCGGTGGTGCTTTATTTGCTACAGTAGCTTATATATGGAGACCTACTCAAAACCAAGAAGAGTTTACAAAAATGATGATATTTTTAGGCAAAACTACTTTGGCACTTTTGATTTTGGATGAAATTTTGGAGATTTCAGAAGTGTATGTCGGTACTTTCTATTCCGCATTTGGAGAGGGTCATCTTTGGATGCAAATCCTTTTTGGCAAGTATTGGTATACATTCTGGATAGTCCATATTCTTATAGGTGTACTTATCCCTCTATTTTTACTGATATTCAAATCAAAATCACCGGGTGCTATAGCATTGGCCGGACTTTTAATCGCAGGTAGCTTTTTGGCGGTTAGATTAAATATAGTAATCCCCGGAATGTTAGACCCTGAAATACCCGGTATCGCGAGAGCGTGGGTAAATGCCAAATTAAGCTTTTCATACTTACCGACTATTATGGAGTGGCAGGTATTGCTATTTATCGTTGCCATAGTAATGGCAGTATTTATGATAGGCAAAGCGGTATTGCCGATATATCAAACAGCAGGAGATGAAAAATGAAGACTAATAAAACAGATAAAAAAATCATGGATAGAAGAGGTTTTTTAAAAACTTCTGCTCTTCTTGGAGGTACGGCTGTCTGCGGAAATGCGATAACCAAAATAAACTCTAAGGGTTTTGGAAGAGGCAAGATAGACTATCCGTTAAATGATGCAGAAAATGTAATTTATTCAGTATGTTTGCAGTGTCATACAGACTGCCCAATAAAAGTTAAGATAGAAGATGGTGTTGCGGTTAAAATAGATGGCAACCCATACTCTATCCAAAACTTGAATTCCCCTATTCCAACTTCGACTGATGTTCAAGTAGGAGCAAAGATAGATGCGGGTATTTGCCCGAAAGGACAATCCGGTATCCAAACTATGTATGACCCATACAGAGTAGTAAAGGTTTTAAAAAGAGCCGGCAAAAGAGGTGAAAACAAATGGAAGACTATACCGTTTGACCAGGCAATAAAAGAAATCGTTGAAGGTGGAAAACTTTTTGCTGATGTTCCCGGTGAAGAAAACAGAGTGGTTGAGGGCTTTAGACAAGTAAGAGCTTTAACTGACGCAAAACTTGCAAAAGCTATGGCCAGTGATGCTATGAATGTCGGAAAAGGCAAAATGAGCCTTGCTGATTTTAAAGCGAAGTATAAAGACCATTTAGATAAATTAATCGACCCTGACCAGCCTGACCTTGGACCTAAAAACAACCAGTTTTTAATGCTGGCAGGAAGAATGGAGCATGGTAGAAAAGAGTTTGCAAAAAGATGGCAAAAAGCAGCATACGGAAGTATAAACTTTATGGAGCATACTACTGTTTGTGAGCAATCCCACCATATAGCCTACAAAAAGATAACAAGCCAATATCTTGGAAAAGGCAAATGGAAACCTGCGGCCGAACACTTAAAACCTGACTTTAGAAATTCAAGAATGGTGATCTACTTTGGAACAGGTTTTGTTGAAGCAAATTTTGGACCTCCTATCATGGCAAACTTGGCAACAAATGCCGTAACGAAAGAGGGGTGTAAGATAGTTGTTGTTGATCCTAGATTTTCAAAAAGTGCGGCAAAAGCCTGGAAGTGGATGCCTGTTCGTGCCGGTGGAGATGCAGCATTGGCATACGCTATGATAAGATGGATGTTTGAAAATGACAAGATAAACAAGCCATTCTTGAGAAATGCAAACAAAGCCGCAGCCAAAGCAAACGGTGAAGAGAGTTGGACAAGTGCAACTCATTTGGTAACATTTGACAAAGAGGGACCTGGCAAAAAACTAAGAGCCAGTCAGCTTGGCATTGGAAGCGATGATCAGTTTGTCGTTATGAAAAACGGTCAACCTGTAGCAGTTGATGTAAATGATAAGCTAAATCCGGTAGTAGGTGACTTATACTATTCAGGCGAACTTAACGGTATCAAAGTCAAGTCTGAGCTTTTAATGGTAAAAGAGTATGCTATGAGCAAAAGCTTGGAAGAGTGGGCCAAGACAGCAGGGCTTGAAGTAGATGATATAGTGGAAGTTGTAAGAGAGTATACAAAATATGGAAGACAAGCTGCTGTAGAGATGTATAGAGGTCCGGTACAACACACAAACGGATACTATAACGGCATGTCAGTCATTTATCTAAATATGCTTCAAGGTAATATCGACTATAACGGCGGACTTATAGCAGGCGGCGGACACTACCACGAAGATGGAAGCCATGGCGGACCTTTCAACCTTAAAAAAGATACATTCCCCGGAAAAACAAAAGCTTTTGGACATAAAATAACAAGAGAGGGTTCATACTACGAAAACAGTACATATTTCCAAAAGCACGGATATCCTGCAAAAAGACCATGGTTTCCTCATACCGGTAATGTTTATCAAGAGGCGATCCCATCAATGGATGACGCTTATCCATACAATATAAAAATTCTCATGACCATTATGGGAACTCCTTTGCTTTCCAATCCGGCAGCTCAGGCTTCCATGTCAACCATACTTGATTTTAAAAAGACACCTCTTTTTATAGCAAATGATGTGGCAATAGGTGAAACAAGTATGTTTGCTGATTATATATTCCCTGATTTTGCTATTTGGGAGAGATGGGGTACTCCACATGTCACTCCTGCGGCAGTTACCAAAATGTCAAAAGTAAGACAACCAACCATCGAGCCTTTGACTGAAGAGGTAACAGTATTTGGTGAAAAACAACATGCCGGGTTTGAGACAATGCTTTTGGCAATTGCTGAAAGACTTAAGCTCCCTGGATATGGAGATAACGGTTTTGGTAATAATATGGTCTTTAAAAGAACTGAGGATTGGTATCTAAAAATGGCAGCTAATATCGCAGCGGGAGATCATCCGGGTGATGATTTGCCTGAAGCTGATGCAAGAGAGATAGAGATATTCAAAAAAGCAAGACGCCATATGACTCCTGCCACATTTGAGTTTGGCAGATGGGAGAAAGCTTGCATAGATGCAAAAGGAAGAAACTGGTTTAAAAAGACAATTTATCTGCTAAATCGTGGTGTAAGAGGAGAAGACTTCTCCAAATACATCGAAAATGTTGACAAGAGCGATAAAATACTGCATAAATTTGGCAAACTGTTTAACTTTTATAGTGAACCGGTTGCCATCAGCAGACACTCTTATACAGGTAA
>JALVWW010000040.1 GCA_027023175.1 Campylobacterales bacterium | reverse complement strand
CCAATGTGGGATCTTGCTGCAGCTGTTAAACACGGATAAGACCCGCTTCTTCCAAAAACAAAGAGTGAGTAAACTCTATCTTTTTTATTTTGTCATATTTGGCATAAGAGAGATATAGTATCTCTTTTGCTCTTGTGGTTGCTACATAAAAGAGTCTTCTTTCTTCTTCTAGGGAGCCGCCTTGATTCATTAGCTTTTTATTGGGAAATCTTCCATCCATCAAGTCTATAATGTAAACCTCCTTAAACTCCAAGCCTTTGCTGGCATGGACACTTAAAAGATTTACCCCCTCGCCCTCAGTCATTTCACTGCTTCCCAAAACCAAAGCATTTAGAAATTTTTCCATATCGTTGTAATTTTTTGCTATATTTGCCAGTAACCATGCTTTTGAAATAATTTTGTGTGAAATCTCTTTAGCTTTTTCTTCATCAAATCCGCCGTTTTTCAAAGATGCCCTTTGTCTAGCAAGAGTATCTGCTATATGATGATAGAGATTTGAATTTATAAGGTTTGATATAATTTTATAAGGATATTGGCTGCGGTTTGAATATTTTGCAAATTTATACAGCTCATAAATAAAAAGTGCACCATCGCTTGAGATTTTTGGATGTTTTAGTATCGGATTTGAGAGAAAATTTTCTTCAAAACCCATATCTTTAAATCTGCCAAGTGAGCCAAGAGTATCAAAATGATCAAAAAGTCCAAGTTGGTAATTTTGCCTTCTTTTACCATATGGGTTTTTACACTCCATGTCCGGTGAAATAAGACCCTGTATAATATTGCCGTTACCCAGTTTCATCAATCCTTCAAATATCTCTTTGCCTATTACAGAGCCTATACCTCTGGCGTATTCAAAAACACCTACAAATGACATGATATCTCTCGGATTTGCTAAAATGGAAAAAAGGTCCAAAAGTGCTTTTATCTCTTTTGTATCGAAAAAACTGATACTACCTTTTCTTTTGCAGCTTATTTCAAAATCTCTCAAGGCTACTTCCATGCCGTCAGCACTGGAGTTGTTTCTGAAAATTACTGCTATTTGCTCATGAGGAGTTTGAGAATATTTTATCTTTTTGGCAACTGCTTCATACTGATCATATACTTCACTAAAAACCAACAGTTTTGGAGGATACCCTTTTTTCTTTTTTGTTACAATCAACTCTTTTTGATAGAGTCTTGGGTTTTTTTTGATGACCCTATTTGCAAGAGAGAGTATATCTTTGGTTGACCGATAGTTTTTATTTAGAGAAAAAATCTGGGCATTTTTATATCTTTTTTGGAACGTACCTATGATATTTATATCAGCACCGTTAAAGGCATATATGCTTTGGTCATAATCCCCTACACAAAAAAGTGACGGTGGAGCAAATGCATCTATAACTTTTCCCTGTAAAGTATTTGTATCTTGATATTCATCTACGAGTATCTCTTGAAAGTCAAAATTATTTTTTTTAGCTTCTTGGGTTATATTGATAAGAAGATCATTATAGTCAACATAACTATAGCTTTTTTTGAGTTTGACAAACTCTTCGAGTATATCTTCATATATATCCAAAAACGGCTCATGCTCAGGGTTTTTCTTCATAAGCCACTCGGAAAAGCTTTCGTTGTTAAAACTGTTTTGATAGAGTGAAAAAATATCATAAAGATAGGAGTACTGATACTGTTTTGTAGAGCTTTCTATGTGATGAAACACTCTTTTTTCGTAGATACTTTTTAAAAGTATTTTTAACTCTTTGGGCTGTTTTAAAGTGATATTGTGATTGTTTTGTTTTAAAAGTCTGTAGCTTACAGAATGAAATGTACCTGCTGTAATATTTTTGACTATATTTTTATCAAAATATTTTGATACTCTCTCTATCATTTCGGCAGAGGCTTTGTTTGTAAAAGTCAAAAGAAGTATTTGTTTGGGTGATACTCCTGAGTGCAGTAGATGTGCTATTCTTGCAACTATGGTAGAAGTTTTACCGGTTCCAGCAGAAGCTATTACAAGGTTATAACCCGGTTTTGCAGTAGCGGCTTTGTACTGCTCGTCATTTAATCTGCTTAAAGGCAAGGAGCACTCTTCTTGTCCCAGTGAATTACTGCCCAGCAAACAAAATCACTATCCTCTTCCTTTTTATTTTTTAGTTTCAAACGGTAATACTCTTTTAAAAGTGATATCTGTTCTTGAGACAATGCGCCTATACTCCATATAATGCTGCGGATAAAACTATCTTCATCATCATACTGCTTTTTTCTACCTTCACTTTTTATGTAACTTAGCGTAGGCATGATGCCCATTTGGTAAAGGATGTTTACAGTATATATAAAATCAGGTTTTTTATTGATTTGTTTGCCAATGAAATTTAGTATATCATCACTGATAAAACTTCCGCCTACTTTGTAGGTAAGATATACTCTTTTGTTTGCTTTTTCATTTAGTTTTTTAAGAGCATCTTTCATATCACTTACTTCCATAGATCTTGAAGCCAGGACAATATCAGCTTTTGGCACACTTTCCCAACTCTCTTCCCATGAAAGATGAAGAGTTTGGATATTGTCAATATTTCTCTTTTTTGCCTCATTTTTAACTTCATCAAGCATAACTTTTGAAAAATCAAGTGCATATACTTTTTTGAATTTGTCTGCAACCAGTAAAGATATATTGCCTACACCGCATCCAATATCCAAAAAAGTTTCACATTCGCTAAAATCCATCAAATTTAACAACTCTTCATTGTAGATACTTTTATGAATTCTTTTGGAAATACTTGGAGCTTTTTTGTTCCAGTCGTGTACACTTTTTGGCTTAAAAGTAGAATTTTGTTTTTGTTTTTTGTATAGTTCATTGAAGTCAATATTATCAATACTCAAGAGAGCTCCTTTATGAGCTTAAGAAGGAGTGGTGGGTTCACTAGGACTCGAACCTAGGACCGCTCGGTTATGAGCCGAGAGCTCTAACCAACTGAGCTATGAACCCTCCATTTAAGAGTTGAAATTGTACCTAAAGATTTCTTAAAAATAGTTTATCCTAAATTTTACAATAGAATTTGGGTTTATTTATATTTTATTTTACTATACATAGTGTCATATCTAAAGGAGAAAAGATTTTCCAGTATTCCAAAAATAACCATAAAGGTTATAAAACTGCTTCCTCCATAGCTGAAAAACGGCAGAGGAACTCCGACAACCGGTGCAAGACCTACTGTCATAGCGATATTTACACTCATATATATAAATATCATAAAACTGACTGAACTAGTCATGGCCTTTAAAAAATAATCTTTTTCTATTCTAAAATTCAGTGTCATCAAGTGCAAAATAAGAGACATATACAAAAGTATAAGCCCTACTCCACCAACAAAACCAAATCTCTCTACAAAATAAGCAAATATAAAATCACTTGTAGAAACCGGTAAAAATTTCAAGTGTGTTTGAGTGGCTTTTTCTTTACTTTTTCCTTTAAATCCTCCTGAGCCTATAGCTATGATAGATTGTCTTACATGGTAGCTTTTTTTATCTCCTAAAAAATCAGTAATCCTCTTTTTCTGATAATCATGCAAACTATTATATAAAATAGGTGCAGAAATTATAACCGAAACAGAGAGTATTATCCATATCTTTTTGTTTACTCCTATGATAAAAAGTGTTGCATAGCCAATGAGCAAAAGTATCAGTGCGGTTCCTAGATCAGGCTCTTTGAGTATGAGGACAAATGGCAGAAGTATATAAAAACTGAGTCTTAAAAAATCTTTCCATCCGTAGCCTTCAGGAGGGGGAGGATTGGATTTGACAAGATATGCCAGCATAAGTAGAAATGCAGGCTTGAAAAGCTCTGAGGGCTGAATGGTAAAATTTACAAAAGGTATCTCAAGCCACCTCCTGGCCCCTAGTTTTACAACACCGAAAAAATCAACACTAATAAGCAAAACTATACTTATCCAATATAAAAAGGGGATAATCCAGTCAAGCTTTCTAATAGGCATAATAAAAGCAATAAAAAAAGCGACAACCCCTATACTGAAATAGACAAGTTGTTTGTATGCAAGAGTATGACTGGCTTCATTTACCAAATAAAATGATAAAATAACTATAGGTATAACCAAGATAGGTATAACAAAGTCAAAATGTGTTAAAATTCGTCTGTCTATTTGAAGCAAAATTAGCCTTATTAGGAGCTTAGAGCTTAGAGCTTAGAGCTTAGAGCCTTTTTAGCCCATACTCTTAAGCCTTTAGTTCTTAGCTTAATGAAATTTTTAGTTTTATTATACATAAAAAGGGATAAATTGGAGTTTATATCACAAAACGGAAGAGTTGATAAAGTTTTGCAACAGCACTTAAAAACTACGAGAAATCAAGTAGAGCATTTTATAAAAGAGGGCAATATAAAGGTTGATGGAAAAGTTATAAAAAAATGTGGATACAAACTAAACGGTGGAGAAAAGATAGAGTATGATATAAAAGAAGCAATTTCTAAAAAAGAGTATGAAGTTGATTTTGATATAGAAAAGATTTATGAAGATGATGATATTCTCATCATAAACAAACCCCCTTTTTTGACAGTTCATCCGGCTCC
>JALVWW010000039.1 GCA_027023175.1 Campylobacterales bacterium | reverse complement strand
ACCTAGTATTGGAGATACCCTTAAACAACTCTATAGTTTTATATTTTTCTTTTAACTGTTTTGTTATTTTATCATAATTAGAACTCGGAATTTCAACAATCAGCTCAAAAAAGTCAGCCAACTGTTCTTCATTGTTACCAAGTTCTATACTTATAACATTTATACCTATTTTAGCCAAAAATGTCAAAAAAGCTGCTAAAGAGCCTCTTCTGTTTTCTAAAGTTACTATGATTTTGGTCCTGCTTGGCAGATCTCTTGCCCACTTTACAAACACCATAGGCTCTTTGTTTTCTATAAGCTTTATAGCTTTTTCACAAAGTTTATGATGAATAGTAACATTTGATCCTTTTTTAAAGGCAACTATATCATCACCGATTTTTGGATGACAGCAGTAATCAAAGAGTATATTTGATATTGAGAAGTCAGCATAAAATACCAAATGATCAAATTTTTGTTTTTTTATTTTATGCTGCCCTATCTTTAAAATCGGGAAAAAGATTTTATCGTTTTTGGAGTATTTGTTCAACACCGATACAATATCTCTTAAAAACTGCGAATCAACGGCAGCTTTATCTATTTTTTTATAAAACTTCTCTTTTCTCAGCCATGCCAAAAGCCTTCCTTCTCTTACATGAAAAATTGTACTGAGGATATTTATAGCTACTTTTTGGTTGATTTCTCTTGTTTTTTGTCTACAGCTAAGTGCGATAGCATTTCTGGCTTTTGAAGTTTTAAGTGAATTTATCCAACTACATCTGTATATCGGTTTATCAGATGTTATAACATTGACAATATCTCCATTTTTAAGCTTTGTCAAAAGCGGCACTTTTTGTTTGTTAACATATATCTCTCTGGCATGATTTCCAACTTCGGTATGAACGATATATGCAAAGTCAAGCGCCGTAGTACCTTTTGGAAGAGTAAAAATATCACCCTTGGGTGAAAAAACAGATATATCTTCACTGTATAAATCATTGGTTGCATACTCATAAAACTCTTGAATATCACCATTTTGCTGATGACCCTCTTGAAGCTCCTGAAGCCACTCAAGTTTTGGACTGAGACCACTCTCTTTATACTTCCAGTGGGCTGCCAGACCATATTCAGCGGATTTGTGCATATCATAGGTTCTAACTTGAGCTTCTATAATGGACTTATCATCAAAAACAGTCGTATGTATGGTTTGGTAACCATTCTCTTTGGGAACGGCAATATAATCTTTAAACCTTGATATCAGTGGGCTAAAATTTAAGTGTATGGTACCAAGAGCCCTGTAACAATCCAGTGGTTTTTCCACGATGACCCTGATGGCCAAAAGATCTAGTACTTCCTCTATGGTTATACCTTTTCTTTGCATTTTAAGATATATCGAGTAGTGATGCTTTATCCTCTTTTGCAAATCAAAACTGCCATCAATAAAACCGTTGTTTATCAACAGGGTATGAATTTGTGAAATAAAATGATTTAGTTTCAGCTGGAGTTGTTGTGAGTGCTCTTTTAGATAATTGTCTATCTTTTCATACTCTTTTGGCATCACTATAGAAAACGATATATCTTCCAAAACATTTTTTATAGTTGAAATTCCTAGTCTATGAGCTATAGGGGCATAAACTACAAGAGTCTCTTCTGCAATTCTTTTTTGTTTTTCAGGCTTTAGTGCTTCAATGGTTAAAATATTATGCAGCCTGTCACAAAGCTTTATAACCAAAACCCTGACATCTTCAATAGAAGCCACAAGCATTTTTCTAAATGAAAGTGCTGAGTTTGCAAGCTTTACTCCAAGATTTGAAGGTGCAAGATTTTCATCTCTTATTTCAACGATTTTTGTCAAACCCTCAACCAAGTTTGCAACAGACTCAGAAAATTCATCCTTTACCTGCTCAATTGTACACTCTGTATCTTCTACCACATCGTGCAAAAGTGCAGCTATTATCATCTCTTTGTCGCCACCGTAATTGGCAACAATATACGCTACAAGTATAGGATGGACTGCATACTCTTCACCGCTTTTTCTGTATTGTCCTTCATGGTAAAAGATACAAAAATTCAGAGCCTTTTCAATGCTTTCATCAAATTCTATCTTGTAATAAAGTAATTTTTTTGCCTGCTCTATACTCTTGCAGGATTTTACTTCTTTGATTAAATTTGTCAATATCTAGTTACTTTTTCTTTGTAATTTCAGTTAAATCCAATTTGTTTTGAGCAATTTCCATCAATGCAATATCTGTAAATTTATGCTTTTTTTTATCTATATCTATCACAGGCTCTGCTCCGGCACTTAGCTGTTCTACTCTTTTTGCTACCGCGATAGAGAGTAGATATCTGTCATGGTTCAAATTTTCCAAAGCTTTTGCTGTTATTTTTTCAAGTCTCATATTTTTTCCTTTATTTTTATTTTACTATTGAACACCCGCTTAGATTGCCGTTTTTTATAATATTTAAAAGATTTCCCTCTTTAAACATATTGCAAACAACAATAGGCAGTGAATTATCCTTCGCCAAGGCAATAGATGTATCATCCATCACTTTTATATTATCTTTTAACGCATCATCATAGCTCAATGTATCAAGCTTTTTTGCATCACTGTATCTGTTGGGGTCTTTGTCATATACTCCATCCACTTTTGTGGCTTTTATTATCATGGATGCTTTGATTTCGATAGCTCTTAAAGTTGCAGCAGTATCAGTTGTAAAAAAAGGATTACCCGTACCTGCAGCAAATATAACTATCCTTCCTTTTTCCAAGTGTCTGTTTGCTTTTCTTACTATAAAAGTTTCACAAATCTGCTCCATCTTAATGGCACTTTGTACTCTTACTTGCAAACCCATATACTCCAAAGCTTCCTGCATCGCAACAGCATTTATAACAGTTGCCAACATTCCCATATAATCCCCGCTGGTTCTTTGTATGATACCGTCTTTTGCGGCACTCACTCCTCTTATGAAGTTCCCTCCGCCTATTACTATGCCTACTTCTATATCATTTTGCACAAGCTCTTTTATCTCTTTGGCTATAAATTTTAAAATGGAAGTATCTATGCCAAAACCGTTTTGTGTAGCCAATGCCTCACCTGAAAACTTTACAAGTACTCTTTTATTCACTTTTTCTCCTTATAAGGGGTGATATTTTACTAAAAAGTTAATTAAAATCTTATCAAACGAAGTGGATTTATATGAGCATTTTTTTGAGTAACTTCAAAAATAAGCTCATCTTTTACTCTCCCTATCACATATCCTTTTCTGATTTTTACACCTTTTTTTATCGTTGGGGCTATTTTGGATAAGTGTGCATATATTGTATGAATACCGTTTGCATTTTCTATTATAACAACATTATCAAGCATTGGAGTTGATTTTGCAAAAACAACTTTTCCGTTTAAAACATTTTTAACTTTGGCATTTTTTATTCTTGACTTCAGTGTAACAGATTCATTGAAAATCTTGATTTTATAAATCGGGTCAAAATATTCTCCATATTTTCTTTTTACATAAAAACTTTTTAATGGTGCAATTGTTTTTGGTCCTCTGTAACGAATAGTTTTTGTCCTTTGGTAAGAGTTTCCAAGTTTTTTAACTTTTTGGTTATTGATATTTGCCGCTTTTATTCTTTGAATAGTTTTTTTTCTTTTTTTACGCTTTAGCTTCAGTATATTGAGTCTATTTAAAGTTTGTTTTATAGCATTTTGTTCACTAAAAATTTTATTTAGTTTTTTGTCGTAGGCAATTTTTCTATATTTTAGATATTTGATACTTTTTACTCTCTTTAGTTTCATTTGTGAAAGCAGTTTTTTCTTTTTTTGCATACTGTTTATATAATTTTTCAACTCTTTTATTTTTGAAGATATTGCATCGATTTTTTTATTTGTATTTATATATTTTTGCTTTATATTTTTAAATTTATCCTGTAAAATCTTACTCAAAACTTTTATACTCTCACCTGCGATTACAGCATCGATACTATCCATACCGTCTTGTTTTGAGACAATATCCACAGAAAGCTCTTTTGAAATGATATCTATGATCTCCTGTTGGGTTTTGCTTTTTGTCTGATTAAGTGAAGTGATGTCTTGCTGCAGTTGCTGCAACTCTTTGAGTTTATCGGCATATTCATCTTTTTGCTTGGCAAGAAACTCATTTGTCTGTTTTATTTTAAGCTCAATATCAGATATCTCTTTTTTCTTCCTGTTTATGCTTGCAGCGATATCTTCGAGCTTATCCTGTATCTTTATAGCTTTATACTTTTTAATTTTTAGAATTTTTTTATTTTTTTTAATACTGCTATCTATGTTTGCCGACAGTAAAGCCGAAATGGCAAAAAGTATAAAAGTTATCCTGATCAAATCTGCTCTTCTTTATTTAATTGTAAAATTGCAAAAGTTACCGATATGATAGAGACCACAATACCTACACCCAAAAGAACACCACCCTCTTTGAGCCAGTCAAAAGCAGGAAGCCTGACACCCATTTGTTCAACATATGAGATAAATTTTGCACTATGTAGAAGGTAGAAAAATATTGCCCAGACACTTAGTGAGCTGATAATAGCATCAACTATCACCACTCTGTAAAGCATGGCACTTTTCATCCAAAAAGGGGCTCCGAGTATTGACAT
>JALVWW010000038.1 GCA_027023175.1 Campylobacterales bacterium | reverse complement strand
GAGAGTTATTTAAACATCCCCTCAATTATGGCTGCAGCCGATATAAGTGCATGTGATGCCGTATTTCCGGGATATGGTTTTTTAAGTGAAAATCAAAACTTTGTAGAAATTTGTAAATATCACGGTATAACTTTCATAGGTCCTTCGGTTGATCTTATGGTAACCATGAGTGACAAATCAAAAGCAAAAGAGGTTATGAAAAAAGCCGGAGTTCCTGTGGTTCCGGGAAGTGACGGTGCTATAAAAGACTTAGAAGACGCAAAAAAGACTGCCAAAAAGATAGGATACCCCGTTATTGTCAAAGCAAGTGCCGGTGGTGGCGGAAGAGGCATGAGGATAGTTGAGAGTGAAGAAGCCTTGGAAAATGCAATACTCTCAGCCGGCAATGAAGCTTTGAGTGCTTTTGGTGATGGTACACTTTATATGGAGAAATTTATAAGAAATCCAAGACACATAGAAGTACAGGTTTTGGCTGATACACATGGTAATGCCGTTCATTTGGGTGAAAGAGATTGTTCTTTGCAAAGACGCCATCAAAAGCTCATTGAAGAATCTCCCGCAACGATACTGAAAGATGAAACAAGAGACAATCTTTTAAAAACAGCAGTCAAAGCCACCAAAGCCATAGGATATGAAAATGCCGGAACATTTGAATTTTTACTTGATGATGAGCAAAACTTTTACTTTATGGAAATGAATACCAGACTTCAGGTGGAGCATACTGTCAGTGAAATGGTAAGCGGTATTGATATTATAGAGTGGATGATAAAAATAGCCGAAGGAAAAACGCTTTTTCCTCAAAGTGATGTGAAATTAAACGGTCACTCTATAGAGTGTAGAATTACAGCGGAAGACCCTCAAAAATTTATCCCAAGCCCAGGAAAAATTACAAAGTGGATAGCTCCCGGAGGAAGAAATATACGAATTGATTCGCATGTGTATTGCAACTATACGGTTTCACCTCATTATGACTCTATGATAGGAAAGCTTATAGTTTGGGCTGAAGACAGAAACAGGGCCATAGCAAAAATGAAAACAGCCTTGGAAGAGTTTAAGGTGGAGGGTATAAAAACAATCATACCGTTTCATTATGATATGATGGACAATCCGGACTTTGTAGAAAACAGGTATGATACAAATTATTTAGGATAATTGTAGGAGGTATAGTATGAAAAAGCTTATTTGTATAATATTCATACTATCCTCATTTTTACAATCTAGTTCTTTAAAATGTGAAAAAAAAGAGAATAGGGTTGTGTGTACTTATTTTTCAGACAGATCTGATAGTGATAACGATGTGGTGCTTAAATTTCACTGGATTTCTCCAAAAAGCCCGCTTGATGACAGAACCAGAGAGATAAATATCCCTCCATATTACGGATCGGCTTATGACTACAGGTTTATCCCCGGCAGGATACCTGGTCACTGGACGGTACAAGTCACAAGAAAAGATACAAATGAAAGTGTGAAAACTTACTTTGATATCAATGAAAGTGATGATGAGTTTTTTAGCAACTAACTTATCTCGGCTCTCTTAAAACTTTTATATTTGCTTCTGAAACAAGTTTGTCAAAGTATGATTTTATAATATCTTTTTCTCTTTTGTTCATAATTTCAGCAAATATTGCATTTTTGACTTTATCAAAAGGTATGGGTTTGACATTTATCTTTCTCTTTACATAAAAAGAGATAAACCCTTTTTTTAAAGTTAGGATTGGAGTAAAATTTCCCTCTTTTGTTTGTTGGAGTATATATAAAAGTTTTGGATTGATTTTGTTTGTTTTGAGTACCACATCTTTTTTTGTGATACCTGGAATATTAAGCATCGGGTTTTTTATCAAACTTTCTAGTGAATTTTTATCTTTTGCATCATATTCCGTTACTTCAACCATTTGTGGTATAGAGTAAAGGTTTATATTTTTTTTATAATACTCTTTTAATTCCTCGGGTGTTGCTCTTTTTATTTTGTCTGATATTATTTTTTTATACAGTTTTCTTTGTGCAATTTTTTTTGCCAAATCTTTTTTATACTCATCAAAATCTATACCTTTTTTTGCAAGGTAATTTTCAAAGTCCATTATACTCATGCCTGCATTGGAGCTTATTTTTTCTATCTCGTCGCTCACTTCCAAATCTGTTGCTTCAAGACCATATTTTTTTATCAAGCTGTTTTCAAGTTTTTCTCTTATCAGGGCTTCAATGGCTCTTTTTATTGGTAATTTATGTTGGACGGAAAACTTTTTGATTTCATATAAAGTTATAGGGGTATTGTTTACTACCACAGAAACCCCGTCAACCAAACCGGCAAATAAACTAAATTTAAACAGTAAAACTACAAACAGACTCTTTACAAAATTTTTTATCACTATTTTTTCCTTCATATTGGCTATTTTAAAATTGAAAATAGATTTTATCATAAATTTTGCTAAACTCTGCTAAAATTCGGTAAAAGTATAAGTTAAGGTATATTTATGATAGTAACCAGATTTGCACCCAGCCCGACAGGATATCTTCATATCGGAGGTTTAAGGACCGCACTGTACAGTTATCTTTGGGCAAAGAAAAACGGAGGAAAATTTTTACTCCGTATTGAAGATACAGACTTAAAAAGAAACTCACTGGAAGCTGCAAAAGCAATAGAAGAAGCTTTTAGATGGGTAGGACTAAAGCAAGATGGAGATATATACTATCAGTCAAAAAGGATGAATGTCTATAAAGAGCATATACAAAAACTTCTTAATGAGGGGAAAGCTTACTACTGCTATATGAGTAAAGATGAGCTTGACGCCTTAAGAGAAGAGCAGATGAAGGCAAAACAAAGACCAAGATATGACGGTAGGTACAGAGACTTCACAGGTACTCCTCCAAGCGGAGTTGAGCCTGTTGTTCGCATCAAAACTCCGATAAGTGAAACTATAACTTTTAGTGACGGTATCAAAGGTGAGATAAGTGTCAAGACCGATGAAGTGATGGATGACTTTATTATAGCCAGAAGTGACGGAACTCCCACATATAACTTTGTAGTTGCTGTCGATGATCACTATATGGGTATCACGGATGTTATAAGGGGAGATGACCATCTTAGCAATACTCCAAAGCAGATAGTGGTCTATAAAGCTTTTGGATGGGATTTGCCCAAATTTTATCATGTGCCTATGATACTCAATCCTCAGGGCAAAAAGTTATCTAAAAGAGATGGCGCAATGGATGTAATGGAGTATAAAAAAGAGGGGTATCTACCCGAAGTGCTACTAAATTTTTTAGTTAGACTAGGGTGGAGTCATGGTGACCAAGAGATTTTTACCATGGATGAAATGCTGGAATTTTTTGATCCAAAAGATATAAACAAATCAGCCTCGGCTTATAATGCGGAAAAACTTTTGTGGCTAAATGCCGAGTTTATAAAAAATATGAGCTATGTTAGATTTGAAAAAGAGTTGATATATTTTGGCTTGGATTTAAAGAATGTTGATAAAAAAGAGGTTTTAATTGATGCTTTAAGAGAGAGGGCCAAAACATTAAAAGAGTTCTCCCAAAAAGCTGGAGCTATTTTGGAAAGACCCGCTTCTTATGAAGCCAAAGCGGTTAAAAAATTTTTAAAAGCTAATGCAAAGGAGGTAGCCAAAGAGTTTGTAAACTATTTAAATGGTTATAAAGAAGATTTGGATATCCCGGCTGACTATGAAAAACTTATAGTTGGATTTTTGGAGCAATATAACCTTAAACTAAAAGATATTGCCCAAATAATTCGAATAGCCATCGTCGGTAGTGCGGTGAGCCCTTCGATCTATGATATTATGTGTATCATAGGAAAAGATGAGCTCGAAATCAGAGTTAACAACTTAATACAATTTATGGAGAAAAGAGATGAGCAAAACTGAATGGGAACAAAAATGTTTGGATTATCACATAGGCGGTAAAACAGGAACACTTTTAAAAAAACCTTGTGATACTGCTGAAGAGCTTTCAATGGCTTATACACCCGGAGTCGCAATACCTTGTAAAGAGATAGAAAAAGATGCCTCTTTAGCATACAAATATACAAACAAAGGCAACTTGGTAGCTGTTGTTACAGATGGTACCGCTGTACTCGGACTAGGAGATATCGGTCATTTGGCAGGAAAGCCTGTTATGGAAGGTAAAGGTGTTTTGTTTAAAAAGTTTGCCGATGTCGATGCCGTTGATATAGAGCTTAATGTAAAAGATACGGATAAGATTGTTGAAGTTACCGCTGCCATTGCTGAAAGTTTCGGTGGAATCAACTTGGAAGATATAAAAGCTCCGAAATGTTTTGAGATAGAGGAGAGATTAAAAGAGATATGCAATGTTCCTATATTTCATGATGACCAGCATGGAACTGCTATCATTTCAACTGCGGGACTTATAAATGTGCTTGAACTTAGCGGTAAAAAAGCTGAGGATTTGAAAGTTGTTGTTGTAGGAGCGGGAGCTGCGGGTATAGCTTGTGCTAAAATGTATCGAAATCTTGGAGTAAGTCATATTGTTATGCTTGATTCTAAAGGTGTTATTCATAGCGGAAGAGATGATCTTAATAAATATAAACAAGAGTTTGCCATAGATACTAATGATAGAACTCTTGAAGATGCCATGAAAGGTGCCGA
>JALVWW010000037.1 GCA_027023175.1 Campylobacterales bacterium | reverse complement strand
GATATATACAACAACTGCAAATCATAATAGCTTCCTTTATAAAATATAAATATTTACTACATATACAATAAGTGTAATACTGTTAACTGATCTTATGTGCCTTATGCTACTCTTGTGAGAGTGAAAAATTAATAATTAAAAATGAAAAATTGAGGGAAAGATGATACGGTTTTGGCAAAAATGAATACAAGTTGGAATTGTTACTGAAAATTTAGAACTCGATAGTGAACTTCAAGCTTTGAAAAAAGAGCTTAAAAGTAAAATGGCAAAAAGATTTGCCGGAAGTTTTGCTGCAAGGATGGTTCGACAGCGGAAGCTGCAATGCCTGTGAGGCGGAGTACAATGCTCTTTCCAATCCATACTACGATCTTGAGAGGCTTGGTATCTGCTTCGTTGTCAGCCCAAGACATGCGGATGTGCTTTTAGTAAGTGGAGTAGATACATTTAACATGCATCACCATCTCTTAAATGTCTATAAACAGCTTCCATCTCCAAAATGGGTGATAACTTTAGGGGATTGCACTAAAATGAATTCAAGTTTTGAAAAAACTTTTGCGATAGCTGATGATATTAAAGTCATATCCCGGTAACTCATCACATAGCAGGTTGTTCGCCTGAGCCAAAAGAGATCATCAAAGGATTTTTGGAATTTTTAAAAAAATCAGTTAGATTTTAAAGTTTGTAAAAAATAAACCAAGTCATTAAAATCATTTTCATCAAGCCAGTCAAATGATGGCATAGGCATAATCTTTCCAGACTTTATAAGCTTTTTGTACTTTGGGCTTATATATTTTTGTGGGTGTAAAAGTGAGTCTATGATATACTCTTTATTTGCCCACCCTCCTACATTGGTCAGCATTGGAGCTATTCCCTTGGGGGCAGTTGTATCGTCGTTGTATCTATGGCATGCTATGCAGTTTTGTATAAATATATTTTTTCCGTTTTGCAAGTTGTAAAAAGCAGTATCATTGGATGAGATATCATTTTTATCTGATGAAGAAAAACTTATTTTTACCCATTTAGTTTTATAAAGAAGTGTATTGTTTCCATCAAATAAATGCAGAGAAAAAGAAATATTTGTAAAAGTTTGATTTGTATCTATACTTTTTACCACATAGATACTATTTTCAAGCATTCCTATATTTAAAGTTTTGTTTTCATCTATCACAAAAGGAGTTTTTGTCTCATTTGTTTCAATGTAACCAAATCTAACTGTGTTATCTGCTGTAATGGTTGAGGTTTTGCTTATGATAGTCTTATTTTCATCATTGTACATACTTTTAACAAGATTTGATACAGTATGGCTTTTTTTAAAGCTTAAATGGGTTGAAGGGAAAATGCTTATATCGGTTATATTGTGATCAAAAAATGAGGAAGAAAACTCAAATGAACTATTTTTGTCTTGAGCGAATGTCAATGGTGTTTCAAAGCTTACAAGCAAAGCTGTTTCACTTTTGTTTGCCAATACTTTTAAAGAAGCTTTTTTTGAAAGGGAAAGATTGCTCTCTTTTGTGTAAAAAGTTAAAGGAAAAACATTTGAGCTAAGCCATGCTTTGGAAGTTGTGTTTATATCTTTTAAATTTCCGGGTACCTGGGTGGCTGAAATGGCAAGCAGGTTGTAGTTTATAGCAAACAGCAAAAGCAAAGAGAGTAAAAAACTATTTTTTGCTCTCTTTGTCAGTTTGCTTAACATTGGTTGACTAGTATCTATATCTTATGTAAAGTCTTATATCTTGTGCAGTCTTCACAGGATCAACTCCCATTGCTGCAAGCGCAGGATCATCTACATCATATGGAGTTCCGCCATCTCCGAAAAATCCATTACTTCCAGTATATTTATAGTCCATGTAGGTATATCTAAGCTGTGCTGTAAGTTTCTTGCCTATCAACTCTTTGTTAAGCCAAAACTCATAGGCATCACCTCTGGTGGCAAGTTTGCTTCCGGCAAGCGTATCTTCACCATATGTAAAGCTTCTCCAATATTTGCTTCCATGATTATATTCAATTCCTATTCTTGCACCATCAGAAAAAGGAGCGTCAAAATTTGCACCTATATATATAGAACTACCTGTTTCACTATCACTTGATCCTAACATGCTCATACCGTTTTTAGGATAAGTTTTACTAAAGGCAAATGATGCAAATATAGTTGTATCGTCCAAAAAGTCGTTTATGCCGTCACCAATTCCATCAGCTATAAAGCTTATAGCACCACCGGCAAGGTCTCCTGTTTGTGCAAAATTGTATGTAGGAGTTGTGCCACTCATACCTGCAAAAACCATTCCCGGTAAATTAAATGCCTTAAATAGTGTCGTATGGACTGAGTATTGGCCATCATTGTATGGATTGAAGATAAAGCCGCCTAAGTCATTGGTTTTGTATCCGTCAACTTTTGTATAATCAACCGCATTTGGATCAACAATGTATGCTCCGCCTGTGCCTGTATTGTTTTGAGTAATGCCATAATATCTAGAGTTTACATTTGACATTCCTCTACCTAAACAGATTTTAAAATACATTCCTGAAACACCAGTAACATTTTCAAGATCAAATCCAAAACTTGCACCATCAAATTCCGTATTAATAATATGTCCTATTGGTGATTTTGCTCGTTGATCTTCTCTGTAGTTTACCAAAAGTCCATCAGTTGCAGGTCTTCTACCAAAGCTAGCAGTAAAAGGTATATCTGCACCAAAGATTTTATTGCTTCTGTAAAGCCAATAAGCTTCTTTGACTCTAAGCTCATCAGAAGGGTTTGCTGTTTCATTTACAATCCAGTCAAAATAATTAAATCCCTGAGATGCTCCTGCAGCCTGACCATATGTCTTATAATAAGATAATGTTCCAAAAAATGCAAGATTGTCTGATGGTGCATATGCCATATTTAGCCAAAGCCTGTTGGTAAATATTCCATTAGTGTCTTTTTTGCCACTTTCGTGCTTGTATGATATATAGTCAAATGCTGTTCTAAAATCAACATTCCACTTGATATTATCATGTCCGTCATGAGCTTTAACTTCAGAAAGTTCTTTTTTGAGAGCGGATATATTTATCTTGGCTTGAGCTTTTTTTAGCTCTGCCATCTGTTTTTTGAGTTGTTCAACTTCTTGCTTTAAGCTCAAATCTTCAGCATTGGCAAAACCGCCTAAGAAAAAAAGTCCGACAAGTGCCGGTGAAATCAATCTTTTCATACAAATCTCCTCTTGTGTTGTTTGACCATGAAAATTTATCTCACAATCTTTTATAGATAAAATTATTATAAAGATTGTATAAATAGTTGATTAAAATTATGAATGACTATTCATACAAGATAAATTTAATTACTTAATTATACATTTAATACACTAAATTTATCATTAAAATATTGGAAGTTTTACAATTTTACTCTTGACAAATGAACATATGTGCGGTATAATTCGCACATATGTTCATAAGGAGATACAAGTGAGAGGTATAGGAAGACGCAGAAAACAAAGATGTATCGATGTTGACCATTCAAGTTTATGCTTTAAGCCGTGCGGTTTTAAAAATAGTATGCTTGAAGAGGTGCTACTTCTTGAAGATGAGATGGAAGCTATCAGACTTGCAGACTATGAAGGCTTGTATCAAGAGGAGTGCGCACAAAGGATGAACATATCTAGAACAACATTTTCAAGAGTTGTTGCGAGTGCCAGGAAAAAGATAGCTGAGGCGCTTTTGCATAGCAAGAGCTTGAGAATTAAAAATGAAAAATGAAAAATTTAGGAGGGATAAAATGAGAGGATTTGGTAGAGGTATGGCTCAAAGAATGGGTCGAGGTTTTGAACGAGGTAGAGGAATGGGTCAGAGAATGACTCAAGGTTTTGGACGAGGTAGAGGAATGGGTCGAGGTTTCGGTAGAGGCTTAGGCCTTGATGAAGATAGAGGTTTTGGCGGTAGATTTGATCCTAAAAATGAAGAAGGATTTAGTAGAGGTTTAAAAGACGGTAAAGGTATCGGCGGCGGTAGAAGCGGTCGCAATGCCAATATGGCTCCTTGCCAAGGAAACGGTCAAGGTTTTGCAACCGGCAACGGCAGAGGACATGGATACAATAGAGCCGATAAGCGAGAGCTTTCGACTCAGGAGTAAAGGAGTAAAGGGGGATAGGAGTAAAGAGGATAAGATTTGATTTTCTTTTTTCTTTACCCTTTTATCCCTCCCCAATTTTACCTCAAATCCGAAGGATTTTTATGAATAGTATAGATTTATCCATTGCAAGCGGAAAAGGTGGAACCGGAAAAACCACCATTTCAGTCAATTTAACACATTACTTAAGTCAGGATAGAAAAGTAGTATTGGGAGATTTGGATGTAGAAGAGCCAAATTCGCTACTTTTTATGGAGACAAAACTCAAAGAAGAGAATATAGCTTATAAAATGGTACCTAGATGGGAGAGTGCGGATTGCGCTTTGTGTGGGGAGTGTGCCACAAATTGTAACTTCAATGCTATTGTAGCCCTGCCTTCAGAGATACTTGTCTTTAAGGAGCTATGCCATAGTTGCTACGCTTGTAGTGAACTTTGTCCGACTAATTCTTTGCCTATGCAAAGAGAAAAAATCGGAACTATAAAAGTGTATGAAAATAGTAGTTTTGATTTTGTTGAGGG
>JALVWW010000036.1 GCA_027023175.1 Campylobacterales bacterium | reverse complement strand
GGTACCGCTACAAAAGAGCAATTGATTGAGCTAAAAAAACATGGCATCAAAAGCTACAATCACAATCTGGAAACTTCCAAAGAGTATTATCCAAAGATTTGTACTACTCACAGTTGGGATGAAAGATATGAAACCTGTTTGAATGTGAAAGAAGCCGGTCTCAAGCTTTGTTCAGGAGGGATTTTTGGACTTGGAGAAAGCGAAAATAACAGAGAGTCGTTTTTAAAATCTTTAAAAGAGTTATCACCCGATTCAATACCGCTCAATTTTTTCCATCCAAACCCTGCACTTACTTTGGAAAACAAAATTTTTGATATACAAAAAGCCCTATACTGGATAAAAAAGGTCTCTTCCTCACTGCCAAATACCAAAATAATGGTAGCAGGCGGGAGAGAAATAACCTTCAAAGAGAGATGGCCGGAAATTTTTGAATACGGAGCAAATTCCATAGTGATAGGCAACTATTTGACAACAAAAGGAAATCAAGCCGGGGAGGATATCAAAACCATAACCGACCTTGGATACAAGATAGCTGACAAATGTTAATAACTGACCCAAGGAGTTTCAATGATAAATCAAAATATCATTATGATAATAACAATTTCGGTTATAATCATATCAACTCCTTATTTTTCCAGACTTATAAGACTGCCTTTGACTCCAGTAGAGATAATACTGGGCTCTATTGCAGGATATTTCGGCTTTATTCACCACAATGAAATATTTAAACTGATTTCTGAAGTCGGCTTTTTATATCTTATGTTTTTGGCCGGAACTGAGGTGGACCTTCGAGTTTTTAAAAATATGCGTTTGCAACTTCTAAAGAAAAGTATCATTTACATATCTTTACTCTATCTTTTCTCATTCTTGTCTTCCTATTATCTCCACCTTGGCAATATATTCACCATAACCATGCCTCTTATATCAGTCGGTCTCATCATATCTTTGTTTAACGAATACGGAAAAGATAAAGAGTGGCTTATTTTGGCAATGACAGTAGGAGTTTTGGGTGAAATCATAAGTATAACCCTGGTTACATTTGCAAGTGCGGCCTTGAGCTTTGGTATAGGGTATGAATTTTACAAAACCATATCTATACTTTTTGCTTTTTTACTTGCAATAGTTGTCATATTTAAAGCTCTTGAAGTTCTTTTTTGGTGGTATCCGGGCATTAAAACATACTTGATGCCCTTTAAAGACAATGATGAAAAAGATATAAGAATTTCAATATCTATCTTTTTTATCCTTATAGCTATATCTTTGTATCTGCATCTTGAGATTGCTTTTGGAGCATTTATAGCAGGTATTTTTATATCAACATTTTTTAAGCACAAAGAGGAGTTGACTCATAAGCTCTCATCTTTTGGATTTGGCTTTTTAGTACCGCTCTTTTTTATTTATGTAGGAACTACACTCAATCTTGACTCTTTAAAAAATGCTGCACTCCTTGAAAAGGCGCTGCTTATAACTTTTTTAATGATTGCAATGAGAGTTATATCATCAAGTATAATATTTTTTGAAATAAACATAAAAAACAGAGTCCTCCTGGGACTTGCTCACTCTATGCCTTTGACTCTACTTATAGCGGTAGCCACAATAGCTTATGATTTAAACACCATAAGCACTGAGATATATTATGCTTTCATACTTGCAAGTATCTTTGAAGTTATCTTTTCTATGATTCTGATAAAATTATTGTCCCTTACAAAAGCTCAAAAAATTTCAACTAAATAACCGTTGCTATTTTTTTTGATTTTATAGCGATATTTGCCGTCAAGGGCTAAAACTACTCTATAAAATTTACCGTGATTGCCTATTATTATCTTTGTAAAAGGGAGTTTGGAGAGTTTGATGATTTTGGTATAAAAAGAGACATCTCTTTTTAAGTCAACAGCAATCTTATACGGTTTTGAAAAAAAGAGTTGTCTTACAAGGGGGTCTTTTGTTTTTAAAAGAAGTTTGTTTTTATCTATGAGGATTGTCAAAAATTTAAAAGGTTTCAAGAGTTTGGGTTCAATTTTTTTTGGTTTACTATCAAATTTTAGAGGAATGTTTGAAAGAATGATCTCTTGATGCCAATCTACTTTTTTATTTATATCGTAACTAACTTCACTTATACTTCCATCAACATTCAATATCTCAAGCTTTATCTTTTTTAAAACTCTTGAAGAGCTTGGGAGTTTAAATTTTTCTACTTTTAGGGGTTGGTATGTTTTTGAAACATTGGTGGCTTTACCCAAATCCTTGCTTGAGATAACGGGCTTGAAAGGATTGTCTCTTGCCAGCAAGCCTATGCTCAAAAAAATCAATCCAACAACAAATTTCTTCACCTGCAACTCCTTTGGTTATCTGTTTTGCTCGGGCTCTAGCTGTAAAAGTTCAAAATACTCTTTTTGTAGCTTGGCATTCTCTTTTTTATACTTTTGTATCTCATTTTTAAACAAAGCTTTTTTATCCTGAAGATTTAAGAGCACTTCAAGTGAATTTTTTCCATACAAAAGATTGCCTACATAAACACCAAGCCCTATGACTATGAGCACCAAAACAGAGATTTTTAAAAAAAAATACACTCTTTTTCTTTTTGGTGTTTTAAACTCCTCCAGGACTTGGTGGTTTGACATAATCAGCTAAATATTTTACTACCCAAATATTCGCTAAAACCTATTTCTCTCTCTATCGAGAGAAGTCTGTTGTATTTGGCTATTCTCTCGCTTCTTGCAGGTGCTCCTGTTTTTATCTGTCCTGTATTCATGGCTACTGCAAAATCAGCTATAAAAGCATCTTCGCTTTCACCGCTTCTGTGACTTACAACACAGGTATAACCGTGTCTGTATGCAAGTCTCATGGTTTGCATAGTTTCGCTGACTGTTCCTATTTGATTTAGCTTTATAAGTATAGAGTTGGCTACACCTTTGTCGATACCCTCTTGGAGATATTTGGAGTTGGTAACAAACAAATCATCTCCTACAAGCTGAATCTTGTCTCCCAGCCTCTCGCTCATTATCTTCCATCCTTCCCAGTCATTCTCTTCAAGACCGTCTTCGATGGAAACGATAGGAAACTTTGATACCAACTCTTCATAGTAAGAGACCATCTCTTCGCTGCTTAGAGACTTTCCTTCGCCTTTTAGCTCATATTTGCCATCTTTGTAAAATTCGCTACTTGCAGGATCCATGGCAATTGCTATCTCATCGCCGGGCTTGTAGCCTGCTTTGGTTATAGCTTTCACTATAAACTCTAACGGTTCAATGTTATTTTTAAAATTTGGTGCAAAACCTCCCTCGTCTCCAAGTCCGGTAGAGTGACCTGCTTCAGCTATAAGTTTTTTAAGTGTATGATATACTTCACTGGCTGCCTGTAAAGCCTTCTCAAATGTCTCAAAACCCAAAGGCATTATCATGTACTCTTGAAAGTCCACACTATTATCCGCATGGCTTCCGCCATTTATGATATTCAGCATAGGAGCAGGGACAACAGAAGCATTTGCTCCGCCAAGATATTTATAAAGCGGTTCATTTAAAGATGCTGCTGCTGCTCTGGCTACCGCCATAGATACACCAAGGGCTGCATTTGCACCAAGCTCACCATAGTTATCTGTTCCGTCACACTCTTTTATGATACTGTCTATTTCAGCTTGATTGAAAGGTGATACCCCTATAAGCGCATCAGCTATAATGGTATTGACATTTTCACAAGCTTTTAAAACACCTTTTCCAAAGTACCTGCTCTTATCGCCGTCTCTAAGCTCCAAGGCTTCCTTGCTGCCTGTACTGGCTCCGCTTGGAACTATAGCGCTTTGGGTGATACCGTCACTTAATGTAACAGTTGCTTTTACGGTAGGATTACCCCTGCTGTCAAGCACCTCTTCGGCATAAATATCCTCTATATATATCATTCACTCTCTCCTTCTTTTTCACTCTCTTCAAAGCCCATTGCGACTTTAAGTTCATCTTCAATAGTTTTTGCCAACTCTTTATCCTCTTTTAAAAGAGCTTTTACTTTTTCTCTGCCTTGTCCTAGTTTTTTATCTTTGTAGCTAAACCAGGCTCCGCTTTTATCTATAATATCGAGCTTCACACCATAGTCAACCAATTCACCCTCTTTTGATATACCTTCACCAAACATTACATCAAATTCTGCAGTTTTAAATGGAGGTGCGACTTTGTTTTTGACTACTTTTGCTTTTACTCTGTTTCCTATGCTCTCATCAGCCTGTTTTAAAGTGGCTATCCTTCTTACATCGATCCTGACACTTGCATAAAACTTCAAAGCATTACCGCCCGTAGTGGTTTCAGGGCTTCCATATCCCATCATACCTATCTTCATTCTTATCTGATTTATAAATATAACGGTTGTATTCATTTTATGCAAAATTCCGGTAAGCTTTCTAAGGGCTTGGCTCATAAGTCTTGCTTGAAGCCCGACATGGGTATCGCCCATATCGCCGTCTATCTCACTTTTCGGGGTCAATGCCGCAACAGAATCCACTACTATCAAATCAACCGCACCACTTCTTGCTATACTTTCAACTATATCCAAAGCTTGTTCGCCATAATCAGGCTGAGAGACCAAAAGGTTGTCTGTATCGACACCCAAGTTTTGTGCATACTTTACATCAAGTGCATGTTCAGCATCGA
>JALVWW010000035.1 GCA_027023175.1 Campylobacterales bacterium | reverse complement strand
AATAATGCACAAAGAAGAGCAATAAACATAACAACAACTGTCAAGAGACCAAAATAGATAGTTGGAATAAAATTTGATGTGACAAGAATACTAAACCCCAATATTATAGCCAATGATGTATAATACATCGCATATCCAATGCTTTCATGAGATCTACGCATAGCTTTGATATAATTTTTATCTTTTTTAAACTCCTCTTTAAATCTGTGAATGTAGTGTATAGTATCATCAACTCCTATACCCATACTGATAGATGCTATAGTGATAGTCATCATATCAAGTGGAATTGCACCCCATCCCATTATGCCAAATACTACCCCGATAGGTATAACATTGCTAAGTAGTGCAATGAATGCGATTTTAATTGATTTGAAAAGTATAATAAACATAATTAAAAGTGCAATAAGCGTGATACCAAGAGTTAATATCTGAGAACGGTAAAGTGATTGCAAAACATTGTTGTAGAGTATCATTAAGTTACCTAATTTATATGTAGCTATTTTGGGATTTACTATTTTTTTTAGGTCTTTGTTGATTTTATGTATCAATTTATTTCTTCTTAATGTTTTATCTGAATCAATTATTCTAGTAGTTACTCTAAGTTCATTCTCTTTTATATTAATGTATGGCAAAAGAAGAATTTTTTGAAATTTTTCAGGCAATTTTTTATAAACTAAAGCCATATCGAAACTGTCAAAATCTTTTCCTTTTTTTAAAATTTTCCCTATTTTTAGTAAAGTTGCCAGAGATTGAACACTTCCTATATATCTATTTTTATTTAAATAGTCGTGAACTTTTTCTATAGTTTTTAATTTTGATGGAGTAAACCAATACTGAGGATCATTGGCATCTTTGGTATATTCGCTTTCAAAATCATCAAAACTATCATCGTCAATACTGCTTTGCTTTGAAATGCTCTGCTTGGTCTCTTTTTTCTTTTTGAAAGTTATAACAACATCCAAAGGAGTAGTACCTCCAAGTTTTTGGTCTATCGTTTTTAAACTTTTATATATTTCTGTCGTTGATTTGAAATAATTGATAAAACTGTTTTCAACAAGCAGTTTGGGCAGGGCTGTGATACTGAAGATGATAAGTAGGATAACACTGCTTATAACAAGAGTTTGTCTTCTCTCTACCGTAGTTATGATATGGTGCATAAAAGAGAAATTTTTATTTCTCTTTTTTTTGATTTTGGGTACTTTTTTTGAAAAGAGCATCATAATAGTACTAAAAAGTATAAAAGATATAACCAGTGAAACTGATATGCCTAGACTCATCATAAGACCAAGATAAAGTACAGGCTTGATGCCTGAAAAAATAAGTGAAGCAAATCCAACAACTGTGGTAGCAATAGCATAAAATGAGGGTTTTGCTTTTGATGTTATAGTAGTAAGTACTAATTTTTCCTGGTCAAATTTCGGCTCAAGCAAAGCAAGCTCTCTGTATCTTACTATCAGATGTAGTATGATAGAAAGGGTTATTATAAGCTGAAGTGAGACATAGTTGGATGAAACTATAGTAACATTCCAGCCAAATAGTACTATCAAGGCTGATGTTGTAATGATAGAAAGTATTGAGATCAGTAGAGGCATTACAACCCATACAGGCTCTTTGAAAATTATCCAAAGTATGACTGTAAGTATAAGTGTCAGTGAAATGCCGTAAACAAATATATCATTTTTAACAAAACCTATCATATCATCACTTATCATATCTACCCCACCAAGAAAGAGTTTGCCACTATTTTTAAATAGAGCTAAGTCATCTCTTATCTTCTGTAAAAAGATATGTCTTGGCAAAAGTGAACTATTTTTATCTTTTTTTAGATTTAAAACGATAGCAGTTGTTTTAAAATCACTACTGACTAAATTATTTTTATACAGAGGGCTTGTTAAAAACTCTTTTTTTGCTAAAGTAAGATTTACATCTTTGCTAGTAAGTGTTGGAACATTATCTAAGAGATCAGATATTGGTAAATCTTTATTTTCCAAAAGAGGAACATTTAAGATAGAAGTAACTGATGCAATATTTGGTAATTTTTTTAGTTTATTGCTTAATTTTCTTATGACCTCAAGGGCATCTTTTGAAAAAAGTGGTTTATTTGGAGTAAAAGTAACAACCAATATATCAGGATTGTAAAAATCTTTATCTATTTTATGCAAAAAAGCAAGGTCAGGATCATTATCCATCAAAAGGGCTTTTGAGCTAGTATCTATCTTTAAATGAGTAGATAAATATCCAAAATATAAAAATAATGGTGCTAAAAGCAGAAGTATAGTTTTTGGATACTTTAGTATAAAATTTTTAAAAAAACTCTTAAGCATTAGAGCTATTTGCTTTTTTCATATCTTTTAAAAAATCTTCAAAGCTACTATTTTGTAAAAGATCTGCAAACTGTTTTCTGTAACTTTGTATGATGCTAACACCCGCAACTATGACATCATAGATAATCCATCCTCTTTTTTTTGAATGATAAAATTTATAATCAACTCCAGTTTTATCTTTTTTGTCTATTATTGAAGTTTTTAAAATTGCTCTTGAACTTTTTGTTTTTAAAAAATCATCTATCTCAATCTTTTGATCATTATAAAGCTTTAACTTTTCTATAAAGGACTCTTTTAAAAGTTTGATAAAATTTTTTACATATTTTTCTCTTTGTTCATCAGTTATATTCATCCAAGTTCTTTTACCTAAAGAAAGCCTTGCCATAAGTCTATAATCAAACATTTCATCAAATATTTTAAAAATCTTTTTAGCTTTTTGTTCTGTAGTTTCTTGTTTATTTTTAAGTATATTTAAAGCTTTGTGAATTTTAGCATCCATTTGGTTTTTGACATTGCTGCTATCCATACCAAATAGAGTAACAGAAAATAGCAAAGCCACAATTATTAAAAATTTTTTCATTATTTTCCCTTTTAGTTTCAAGTTTAGAGTCAAGAGCTTAGAGCTTTAAATGATAAAATTGCAAGGCAATTTTCACTATCACCTTGTCACCTTTACTCTTATACTCCTTTACTCCTTAATCAATTTATTTCTGTGTTTTTCATACAGATCTTTTAAAACAGGATACAAGACTACATTGCCTTTTTTAATTGCCTCATACTTTTTATAGTCAAATGAAGCTCTGTTTATAACATTGAAGCTACTGACTGCAAAAGACTCGGTATCATTGTCTGTCAAATTATATCCTCTGTCATCAACATATATCTTTGGGTCGATAAACATATCTCCTACAAGTCCAACAGTATCTCTTAGATTTGAAGGACCGAGTATGGGCAATACTATATGAAAACCTCCGCCAAGACCGTAGTATCCAAGTGTTTGACCCAAGTCTTCATTGTGGGGATATATTTTCATCTTTTTGGCTGCCACATCAAAAAGTCCGGCAACTCCTATGGTAGAATTTATAACAAATCTTTCAACCTCTTCAAAAGAGTTTTTAAATTTAAACTGTAAGAGATTATTTACAAATCTTACAGGGAAGAAAAGATTGTGAAAAAAGTTTGATACTGATTCTCTAGCAGGTTTTGGAATGATTTTTTTATACCCTTTTGCCACAGGGAAAAGGATATGAGTATAAAATTTGTCATTGATGTTTGTCATCATTTTATTGTATCCGCTTAACGGGTCAAAATCCTGCTTTGTTTGCTGCGTGTATTCACTGTCAAAACTATCGGCAATATCATCCTGTATGTTTGATGCTGCCATTACAAAAGTAATACAGCATAACATAGATAAAATAAACTTCAAAACTAACCCTTATAATTTTTTAGAGAAATTATTAACTGACCTTACACACTATATCATGCCATCAGTGAGCTTTAAAGTGTATGAGTGCAAGGCGGTTTTGCTTTAGCATAGTTGAAACTATGTTAAAGTAAAACCAACGAAGCAATCGTGCACTTTAAAGCTCACCCAAAGGGCATTATAGAATGTAGTATTCTACTTCGTTAGAAAATTTCCACCATAGACAGGGCTATGCCGAAAACTTTCTGCCTCGTATTATACCACATTCTATAATGCTGATGATACGATATAGTGTGTAAGGTCAGTTATTATATCAAAAAAATCAACTTTTTAAAAACTTTTTAAAAACTTTCTAATCTTTCTTCAACTTTTTGCAAATTTTCTTTTGCTTTATCAAGTGCATTTTGATTTTGTTCAACTACCTCTTTTGGTGCATTTTTGACAAATCTTTCATTGTTTAACATCCCGTTTAGTTTTGCTATCTCTTTTTCAAGTTTTGCTTTTTGGTTTTGCAGTCTTGATATGATTGGAGTCAAGTCAACCCCCTCGAGTGGGATAAAAACTTCAAGATTTTCACTTATGTCACTTACCGCATTTTCTATGGAAGTTTTGCTAAAATTTACCTCTTTTACTTTTCCAAGCAACTCTATATAATTTTTAACTTTTTTGAGTTTGTCTATATCGTCACTTTTAATAACGGCACTCTCTATCTTTTTATTTGCAAGCTCGATATTGGCTTTTGCTCTTCTTATGGAGATGACTGCTTCCATAGCCAGAGAAAAAAGCTTTTCTATGTTCTCTTCTCTTTTATAATTTTTTGGATATTTGCTTATCATAATGGAATTATTTTCTTCCAAAGAGCTTTTTGATAAGCTTTGATAAATAAATTCAGAGATAAAAGGCATAAAAGGATGAAGCAGTTTCATAGCCTCTTTATAGATAGCTCCAAGCTCATTTATACTCTCTTTTGAAGCTTTTGAAAACTCTATTCCCCAGTCACAAAACTCACCCCATAAAAATCTGTAAAGTGTTGTAGCCGCATCGTTAAATCTATAAACATCCAAAAACTCTCTAGTTTCTTTAACAGCAAGAGCAAATCTACTTTTTACATATTTGCCAAGGTCTGTTTTAAACTCGACTTTATCCATATCTTGGAAACTATCTTGATACATTAAAAAGTATCTTGAAGCATTATAGAGCTTATTTGTAAAGTTTCTAATTTGCTCTGTTTTATCTTTTGAGAGTTTTATATCTCTTCCTTGCACAGCTAAAATCGCCAAAGTAAATCTCAAAGTATCGGCACTATACTCTTTTATCATATCAAGCGGATCAACAACATTGCCCTTTGATTTGCTCATCTTTTGACCATGTTCATCTTTTACAAGTGCATGAAGATATATATCTTTAAAAGGAAGCTCACCCAGGAAATGCTCTCCGCTAAACATCATTCTAGCAACCCAGAAAAAGAGTATGTCAAACCCTGTGATAAGTATGGAGTTTGGATAAAACTCTTTCAAATCATCTTCAAACCATTTTTCGCCTTTAAGAGCATCACCGTTACCCCACCCAAGAGTAGAAAACGGCCACAAACCGCTACTAAACCAAGTATCAAGTACATCAGGGTCTTGATGGAAATGTTTACTTCCACATTTTGGGCAAGATTTTGGTTCATCCTCTTCACTTGCCCACTCATATCCACACTCATCACAGTAAAATACCGGTATCCTATGTCCCCACCAAAGTTGTCTTGATATACACCAGTCTCTTAGATCTTTCATCCAAGCATTATATGAGTTTATCCAATGAGAGGGATAAAAAGTAGCTTCACCCTCATTTGTCTTTTTGATAGCATTATCGGCTATCTCTTTTTTTACAAACCATTGCTTTGAAATATAAGGTTCAACTACATTTTTACATCTATAACAATGCCCTACTTGATTTGTATAATCCTCAATCTTTTCTACATACCCTTCGCTTTCAAGTTTTTTTGCTACTTTATCTCTAGCCTCTATCCTCTCAATCCCTTTAAACTCTCCGGCATACTCATTTAGTATCCCCTTTTCATCAAATACAGTTATAAATTCAAGCGAATGTCTTTTTCCCACCTCATAATCGTTCGGGTCGTGAGCCGGGGTTACTTTTACCGCACCGGTACCAAACTCCATATCTACATGCTCATCGGCAATGATAGGTATCTCTCTATCAACTAGAGGTAAAATTACACTTTTTCCTATAACATTTTTGTATCTATCATCATTTGGGTTGACCATGACAGCAGTATCGCCAAAGTATGTCTCAGGTCTTGTGGTAGCTACTGTAATAAACTCATTACTATCTTTTATGGGATATTTTAAATGATAAAGCTTTTGATGTTTCTCTTCATACTCTACTTCTATATCGCTTAAAGCTCCGTCATGAGTACACCAATTTACCATATAGTTTCCACGAACTATCAAACCTTCGTTATAAAGTTGAACAAAAGCCTTTTTTACAGCTTTTTTAAGCCCTTCATCCATGGTAAATCTCTCTCTACTCCAAGCTGGAGAGACACCTAGTTTTCTCATTTGATTGACTATGGTTCCGCCGCTAAACTCTTTCCATTTCCATACTCTTTTTAAAAACTCTTCTCTTCCGAGTTCTTCTTTTGTTGTCCCTTCGGCTAAAAGCTGCTTTTCTACTACATTTTGAGTGGCAATTCCAGCATGATCGGTTCCCGGCTGCCAAAGAGTTTTAAAGCCATCCATCCTTTTATATCGTACTAGTATATCTTGAAGTGTAAAAGTCAGAGCATGTCCTATATGAAGACTGCCTGTAACATTAGGAGGAGGCATCATGATACAAAAGTTTTTACCCTTTTGCTGAATTTCTTTATTGCCATCTACCTCAAAATAACCTCTTTTTTCCCAAATTTCATAAAATTTATCCTCAACTACTTTAGGATCATATACCGTACTTTTTTCATCACTCATTTTTATCTCTTTATAAAAAAATTTTGTGCATTTTACCAAAATATCACTTAAGATGGAGTAAGTAGTAAATTTAAGGGTACCTCTAACAATAGATAACACACCCACAATGGACTTTGCAGATGTAAGATTGTGCAAGAGATTTATGAGTCTTAGCTGTAGCTAAGATGATTAAATATCTTGTGCAAGATTGCGTCTGCAAAGTCCACCCTTTGGGCATCATCAGCTTTTATCTATACTTCGTTACATCTTTTCAACTTAGCTACGGCTAAGCCTTCAAAGATGTGCCTCGTCTATACAAAAGCTGAAGATGTTGTGGGTATTACCTATTGTTAGAGGTGCCCTTAAGCTTTATTTTTGATTGATTGTGTATAATTTTCCAAAATTTATTACTTATACTACTGCCACTGTTACCGGGGGTGCTTTGCTAAGTTACAAGGCTGAGAATATACCCTGAAGTACCTTTTTGGTACTTGCGACCTGATCCGGATAATGCCGGCGTAGGAAGGAGAAAAAATGCAATCAGAGCTACTACAGACTTTAAGAGATGTTGACCCTTTGCTTTTGGAAAATTTTCCAAGTTCACAAAAAGTATATGTTACGGGTTCAAGAGATGATATAAAAGTACCTTTTAGAAAAATTATACTTGAAGATACAAAAAAGAGTGATGGAACCGTTGAAAAAAATCCACCTCTTTATGTTTATGATACTATGGGAGCTTATACAGACCCGAAAGCTAAGATAGATTTGACAAAAGGTATCAAAGAAGTTCGCAAAAACTGGATAAATGAAAGAGAGGATATAGAGGAGCTTGAAGATTTTAGCTCAAAATATTTTCATAAAAGATATGAGGATGAGAGCTTAAAAAGTGTCAGATTTCCAAATATCAAAAAACCCAAATGTGCCAAAAAAGGTAAGAATATAACACAAATGCATCTTGCAAGAAAAGGTATCATTACTCCTGAGATGGAATTTGTAGCCATCAGAGAAAATCAAAAGTTAGAGTATGCCAAAGAAAACGGACTCTTGAGCAAACAGCACAAAGGTGAGAGTTTTGGGGCAAATATCCCCGAAGTTTATACTCCGGAATTTGTAAGAGATGAGATAGCTGCCGGAAGAGCCGTGCTTCCGGCAAATATCAATCACCCTGAGTGTGAGCCTATGATAATAGGCAGAAATTTCATGGTAAAGATAAATGCAAACATTGGAAACTCTGCTACCACTTCTTCTATAGCCGAAGAGGTAGAAAAGATGATATGGTCGATACGATGGGGCGGAGATACTGTGATGGATCTCTCAACAGGAGCTAATATACACGAAACAAGAGAGTGGATAGTAAGAAATTCTCCCGTTCCTATAGGTACGGTTCCTATATATCAAGCTTTGGAAAAAGTAAACGGAATTGCTGAAAATTTAACCTGGGAAATTTTTAGAGATACACTGATAGAACAAGCCGAGCAGGGAGTGGACTACTTTACTATTCATGCCGGAGTCAGACTAAAGTATATACCGATGACCGCCAAAAGACTTACGGGCATCGTATCTCGTGGAGGTTCTATTATGGCAAAATGGTGTCTCTTTCATCACAAAGAGAGCTTTTTGTATGAGCATTTTGAAGATATTTGTGAAATTATGAAAGCTTATGATGTGGCTTTTTCTTTGGGAGACGGTTTAAGACCGGGATCTATTTATGATGCAAATGATGAGGCTCAATTTGCCGAGCTTGAGACATTGGGAGAGCTTACAAAGATAGCATGGAAGCATGATGTGCAGGTGATGATAGAAGGACCCGGACATGTGCCTATGCATATGATAAAAGATAATATGACAAAAGAGTTGAAAGAGTGTTTTGAAGCTCCGTTTTATACTTTAGGACCATTGGTTACCGATATAGCACCGGGATATGATCATATCACTTCAGCCATAGGTGCAGCTCAGATAGGATGGTACGGAACAGCAATGCTATGCTATGTGACCCCAAAAGAACACCTTGGACTACCAAATAAAGAGGATGTAAGAGAAGGTATAGTAACTTATAAGATTGCAGCTCATGCTGCAGACTTGGCAAAGGGATATCCCGGAGCTCAGACAAGAGACAATGCCATGAGTAAGGCAAGGTTTGAATTTAGATGGTATGATCAGTTTAACATAGGATTTGACCCCGATAAAGCAAGAGAGTTTCATGATGCCACACTTCCAAGAGAGAGCGCCAAAGTAGCTCACTTTTGCTCTATGTGCGGACCAAAATTTTGCTCAATGAAAATAACTGAAGATGTTAGAGAATATGCAAAAGAAAAAGATCTTGATGATGCAAATGAGGCGTTAAAAGAGGGCATGAAAGAACAAGCTGAAAATTTTAAAAAACAAGGGAGTGAGATATATTTGTGATATAATTATAGGAAACCAAAAAGGTTATAAATGGTAATTTTATTTGACAATTATACATATAAAAATAGTTGTAAAAGTTTGTGGGGATTTAGTCTGTATCTAAAAGAGTATAAACTTCTTTTTGATACCGGTAGTAACGGTAGAGTACTTTTGCAAAATATGAAAGAGGCAAATATAGATCCAAAAGAGATAGAGTATATTTTTATATCACATTTTCACTGGGATCATATATTTGGAATTGATTCGCTACTTGAGTTAAATAGCAATATAACTCTTATCTTGCCAAACTCATTTTGTGAGACTTTTGCAGAGGATTTAAAAACTTTAACTAAAGAGGTAATAATTATAAACGAAAAACCCCAAAAACTTTTTAGAGATATTTATACTACAGGAGTTCTTGGCAAGGAAACTCCCGAACAATCTCTTATCGTAAATGATGATTATCCAAAGCTTATTACAGGATGTGGTCATTATGGTGTTGAGAATATTACAAAAATTGCCAAATGGGTTGTGGATAATGATATAAAAATGGCAATAGGCGGGTTTCATCTTTTTGAAAAATCTGAAAAAGATATTCAAAATAGTATAGAAAAATTAAAAAAACTTGGGATTCAATCAGTGCTACCGACTCATTGTACCGGAGATAAAGCCATTGAGTTTTTTAGAGAATCTTTTGGAGAAAATTTTTATTCAGGTGGAGTTTGTAGGGAAATTCTCACTTGATTATATTTAGAGATGCCTTTTAGTTTTGCAATGTATAATTTCATGTAGGCATTATTCTAACTTGTATGTTTGCAGGTTTTGAAAAATATGGAGCGGTTGTTACAATGCCGTCAACTCCTGTTGAAGCATACTCTTCTATATTGTCAATATTGATACCCCCAGTTGCCAATAGCTGTATATTGTTATATAAAGACTTTAGTTTTAAAACAGTATCTTTTAGTTTTTTAGGCTCCATTTTTTCTATTTGAAATAATCTGATACCAATTTTGCAAAATTCTAAAATCTCTTCCATTGAGTCTGATTCAACTAATATTTTTTTTTCAATAAATTTTTTATCCAAATCTTTTATCTTTTTTATTAATTCCTCTTTTTCAAAAAAATTTTTATGATTATCAAAAAGTAAAAAAGTTTCACTACAGCCTAATCTGTGAATAGAACCTCCACCTGCTAATACAGATTTTATAGCAATTTTTTTCAATCCCGGCTGAGTTTTTCTGGTTGTAAGGATTTCGATATCTTCATTATGTTTTTTTGCTTTTTTCAACATATTATGAGTATATGTAGCTACCCCACAAGCATATTCAAGTATATTTTGAGATATTTTCCATGCTTGATGAGTAGTTTTAGCTGTTCCGTAAGCAGTAATAAATACTTCATCTTTTTGCAATTTTGTACCGGATGAAACTATCTGTATATCATAGTTTCCCAATTTTTCCAATACTCTTTTTACCTCTTCGCTGCAAGCAATAACACTCTTTTCTCTTGTCGAAAAAGTTATCTTTGCTTTTTTGCTATCTATATCCAAAGAGTGTGTTGTAATATCATAATATGGTAAATCCTCTTCTATATAATAATCAATTTCACTATCTTTAAAAAAGAGCATTTAATATTCCCTCTCCTCTTAAACAAATTAGAACCGTAATATACAAAAATATATAACGAATGTCAAGATATAGTATAAATCAGTCAAAAAATAACTTTTTATAACATTTTATATCTTTGCTAAATATGGGGGTATTTTTTTTATATAGATCATAATCTTTACCAAATTTTTTATAGCACTCCATCTCTTCAAAGATCAATACCATTATAAGGATAAATACCATCTCAAGAGGTGATATAAAGAGTATAAAAGTAGGAGAGCCGACCATTAAAGCCAATGCAAGAGGTATAAAACTAAGACCAAAAAGCATAGGATGTCTAAAACAGGAAAATATACCGCTTGTTACCAGCTTGTTTGTCTCAAGCCTTGGTATATCACCCTCTCTGCCATATTTTTTAAGCTCCCTCCCTCCAACTTTTGCTGCATGAAAGGAGAGTTTCATTAAAAAGGCACCTATTAAAAAAGTAAACAGATGAAATATGGGATTTATTACAATTTTTTTAAAGTAGATAAAGTCAAAATAAAAGCCAAAATAGACCCCTCCTGCAAGGATAAATATCCAAAGTAAAACCCTTATGACAACCGATGGTGTAGTTTTTATCTTCATGGGCACATTATATCGCATTAATATTAATATTATTTTTAATAAGATACAATAAATACCATAAAAGTTTAAAAAATGGAAAAAAGGAGAAGAGATGTTTTCAGGGGGAAAGATAAGAGAGCTTGAAGAGGAGATAAAGGCTCTAAAAGCAGAAAATGAACAACTAAAAAATGAGCTTGAAAAGTGTCAGGATGAAAAAAACAGGGTACTTTATAATGAAAGTACAGAAAGCTGCAGCAGTGATGATATAGCAAAACTAAAACTGCTCGATATCATTCTAAAAAGTTATGACAGCGGTATCAGGTTTTTACAAGAGACCATTGAAGAAAACCTTGCTATGCTTGAGTCTGCCGATAAACTCAATGCAGAAAATGCAGAGGAAATGGATAAAATAGAGCAAAATACAGACAAAGTGGTAGAGTCTATGCAAAAGATAGAGGAGATAACAGTAGGCTTACAGGATGACTCAAGCGCATTAAACGACCATGTTAACTCTATCGCGGATATCATAAATCTCATAAAAGATATAAGTGACCAAACAAATCTTTTGGCACTAAATGCCGCCATTGAAGCAGCTCGTGCCGGTGAGCACGGAAGAGGTTTTGCTGTAGTTGCTGATGAGGTAAGAAAACTAGCCGAGAGAACCCAAAAAGCTACTCAGGAAGTAGAGATAAATATAAGTACATTAAAACAGAGTGCTTCAACCATACTAGGAGCAACTGAAACTTTTAGAGAAGAGTCCACCAAAGGAGTAGAAGTTTTGGATGAGTTTAAAGAAGCAGCCGACAAAGCCAGAGGAAACTCCAGAGATATCCAAAATCTAACTACAAATATCACTAGAGAGATGCATGTAAGTAATGGCAAGATTGATCATATAAAACTCAAACTTCAAGCCTACAAAGCGATGATAGAGAAGAAAAATGTAAATCTTGTGGATGAAAACAGTTGCAGATTTGGAAAGTGGTTTGGAAGTGAGGTTAAAAAACTTTTAGTTAAAAATCAACAGATTCTTCAAAAAGTTGATCAAGAGCACAGGGCAGTCCACCAACTTCTTAAAAAAGCTCTTAATGAATATTTTAAATCAAACGATATGGATGCAGCATTGGCTGACATAGAGCAGGTAGAGCACTACAGCGAAGAAGCTTTTGAGATACTTGTTAGTGCTATAAAAGAGGTAAGAGTATAAATTAAATGGAGGGCTGACCCCTCCATTTAATTATATAAGTCCATATTCATCGGGCATATAATCAAGCTCGACCTTATGTCTTTTTGCCCTAAGAGTTACACCTTTTTTAGACTTCAAATCCTCCAAAAACTCTTTTATCTTTTTGTCTAATTCCTCTTCGTTGTCTATGGCTTCCGGGTCGTAAGTTATCTTTATATCTATAACTTTGTGATTTTTCATCTTTAGCTCCTGTTTTTTTCTTTGAAAAGTTTTTCTATGGTTCCGACGATGGACGGGTCCTCTATGGTTGAGATATCCTGTGTTATCTCTTCACCTTTTGCGATAGACCTTAAAATTCGTCTCATAATTTTACCACTTCTAGTCTTAGGCAATCCTGGGACTATCAAAATAGAGCCCACTTTTGCAATCGGACCTATCTCTTTTGTTATGAGTGCATTGATATTTTTAAGAAGTGTTGCTTCATCTACATCTTTTTTGGTTACGATATATGCAAATACATCTTCACCTTTTATCTCATCAGGCTTTCCTACAACCGCAACTTCGGCTACATGCTCTTCATGTCCTACAACACCTTCTATCTCGGCAGTTCCTAGTCTATGACCTGAAACATTTATAACATCATCAGTTCTTCCTGTGATAAAGATATATCCATCTTCATCATAGATGGCGGCATCACCTGAAAAATAGACGGGCTTTCCATCTTTTTTGCAGTCTCCAAAATAGGACTTGACAAATCTGTCAGGATCTCCCCAAATGGTTCTTATCATACTCGGCCAAGGTTTTGTGATGCAAAGAAGTCCTTTTTCTCCGACAGGCATTTTATTGCCCTCTTCATCAATAATTTCGGCTTTAATGCCCGGAAGCGGGAATGTTGCGGAGCCGGGCTTGATAGGTGTGGCTCCAGGAAGTGGACTTATCATGTGACCACCTGTCTCGGTTTGCCACCAAGTATCAACTATAGGACACTTTCCTCCACCTATAGTTTCATAGTACCACATCCAGGCGTCCGGATTGATAGGCTCTCCCACGGTTCCAAGAACTTTTAGACTGCTTAAATCATACTTGCTAGGCTCATCTGCTCCAACTTTATGCAGAAGTCTTATGGCAGTCGGTGCTGTGTAAAATTGGTTTACTCTAAGCTCTTCAATCATTTTCCACCATCTGCCGGCATCAGGGTATAAAGGAACTCCTTCGTACATAACGGTTGTGGCACCTATGGCCAAAGGCCCGTAAACTATATATGTATGACCTGTTATCCAGCCTACATCAGCCGTGCACCAAAAGGTATCGTTCTCTTTTACATCAAAGACATTTTCCATAGTATATTGAGCCCAGAGGATATATCCTGCTCCACTGTGCTGGACTCCCTTTGGTTTGCCGGTACTGCCTGAGGTATAAAGTAAAAATAGAGGATCTTCACTGTCCATCACTTCAGCTTCACAAAATTCACTCTCTTTTGAAATCAAGTCATTATAGATATGGTCTCTTCCTTCAACCATATCAACTTCTTCGAAGTTTCTTTGAACCATCAAAACATTTTCAACACATTCACACCCCTCTTCCAAAGCTTTATCAACTATAGGTTTTAAAAGATATGAATTTCCTCTTCTAAAAGCTCCGTCAGCTGTTATGACGAGTTTTGCTCCGGCGTCAATTATCCTATCTCTCAAAGCTTCTGCACTAAATCCTCCAAAAACAACGGAGTGAATAGCTCCTATCTTGGCACAAGCCAACATCGCAAAAGCAGCTTCGGGAATCATAGGCATATAGATGACAACTCTGTCACCCTTTTTTACTCCAAATTTATTTTTCAAAAGGTTGGCAAATCTGTTTACCCTGTAGTAAAGAAGTAGGTAAGTTATAATTCTTCTTGAACCGTCTTCACCTTCCCAAATGATAGCGGCTTTGTTTTTTCTGGTATCCAAATGTCTTCCTATACACTGATGGGTGATATTTAACTTACCGCCTGTAAACCATTTGTAAAAAGGAGCTTCACTCTCATCCAAAACCTTGTCATACGGTTTGTACCACTCTATTTTTTCTTTGGCAAGTTTGTCCCAGTATGCTTCATAATCATCATCAACTTCGGCACAAAGTTCTTTGTACTCGCACATATTTTTTATCCTAGCTTGTTTGCTAAACTCCCTGTTGGGATAAAATATTTCGCTCATTTAGCCTCCTTTAAAATTTTTTATATCTTTGTTTAATTTCAAACAAAGATATAAAAAATTTAACTATAAGCCCCTTTGTATTCGGGGATATTTTTTAGTTTCAGATACATCATTGCAGACATAACGGCATCATTTAGTGCATCATGTTTGTAAAGTCTAGGCAAGTCAAGCTCCTTTAAAATAGTATCAAACTTAAGATCTACAAATTCATAAGCCGATGACTTTCTTTTTCTTTTATAATACATTGATGATAACTCTATGGCTTCATTCGGTAGTTTGCATCCTATTATCTTTTTTGTATATTTGCTTATCATTTTATGGTCAAATCTTATGTAATAACCTACAAGTCTCCTTCCTCCTATAAAATCTAGGAGTTTTTTTATAGCTTCTTCAACACCTATGGCATTTTCAAGGTCACATGGTCTTATATGATGAATCTCTATACTCTTTTTATCTATCTTTTTTGTCGGTTTTACAAAAAGCTCAAGACTTTCATTTAGAAGTATTTCGTTTTTTCTTATCTTTACAGCCCCGATAGAGAGTATTTCATCTTTTTTTGGATTTAATCCTGTGGTTTCCAAATCAAGTGATACCAACTCGTTATAATCTTTATCTTCAAAAAGATACTCGTATCTTTTATCTTTTAAACCCTTTTTGTTTATTATGCATTTTAGTCTTTTTATCATAAAACTTTCTCTAAAGAGAAGTGATGTGTGATAAACTTTTTAAAATTGTTTACAATTTGTAAACTATCTTTTAACAAATCTCTCTTTATTTTGGTTAAGTTATCCAAATCTATCTTGTTTGTCGGTTTTTTATCATTTTCAATATTTTTTAGTCCAGCTTCCACTCTTAGTGATGAAAGTATCTCAAAAGATTCCAAAAGCTCATTTTTTAACTCTTTGGAAATGATGCCTTTTGTATTTAAAGATTCAACTCTTTGGGCAGTTGAATACTCTTTTATTTTATATTTAAGGCAAAGTGCCCTTACTCCCTGTACTATAGGAAATATACCTGCTTTTTTTATATCTATTTCTCTGTTTTTTTTCAAAATTGATGACAAAAACCCGACAGGTGTATCAAAAAGAAGCGAGAGTTTTGCAAAATGTGCCATATAGATATCGTTTTTACCGTTAAATTCATCAAAAATGTAATTTTTTAGATTTGTTAGCAAGGTTGTATCTCCAGCAACACTTCTAGCATCAAAAAATATGGAAAAGTACATAAAACTCTCTTCATCCGGAGTAAATATCCATCTGTCCAACTCTTTTTTGTATTCAATTTCATTTTTACACCAATACTCATTTGAAAGCATTATGTTTCCGTCACATTTTGGATATCCAAAGCTCAAAAGTGCTTCATTTATCTTTTTTGCATATGGATAAAACCTTCTTTTGTCCTCTCCGTCTTTAATGATGAGTGCATTGTCTTGATCGGTTCTGATGACCTGCTCTTCTCTTCCTTCACTTCCCATAACGATAAAACAGCATTTATTCCGAAGCTCTACAGGTATAATAAATTCAAAAAGTTTTTGAAAGATTTTACTGTTTATTTCAGATATAAGTTTTGATATATAGCTGTATTGTACATTTTTTGCCTGTAAAGCTTTTACTATATTGATATAGTCTCTACTTGCATCTCGCAGCTCTTCTATAGTTGAAGCTTTTTCGGTTTTTACGATAGAGAGATGGGTTTGATTGGCAAAAAAGCTTAAAAGATCTATTTGCTCCAAAACTCCGACAAGCTTTCCCTCTTTTAAAACTCCCACTCTCTTTATGGAGTGTTTGGTAAAAATAAAAAGGGCATTGTATAAAAATTCATCCCAATCAACACATATCAAAGGATAATTTGCGGCATAATTTACCTCTTTTTTTAAATAATGAAGTCCAAAAAGCAGATATTTTTTGAGGTCACTGTCAGTTATGATGCCGTAACTGTTACCTTTTTGTATGATAATGGATGAACTTTTTTGTTTTATGGATAGTTTGACGGCATTTTCGAGTGAACATTTTTCATCTACCAAACAGGGTTTGTGAAGGTAGGCATCACTAACTTTGGCTGTCATAAAGTCGCTTATATCTTCATTTTTTGTTTTTCTCTTCAAGGCTTGAAGTTTGCCTGTTATGTCAAGTAGAAAAAAATTTTTAAACTCTTTATTTTTATTAAAAAGAGTCAAAAAACCTTTCTTGCTAAGCTCATAACATATCAGATCCTCCGAAACAACAAAAATATGCTCACTTTTATCATATATCACTGCATTTTCATCAAAAAAATCTTTTTCATGATACTCTCTTAAAAGCTCCTCTTCACTGTATTGGCTAACTACTCCTTTTATGATAAAAAAAAGTTTTTGAGGTAATTTTGTAGGTGATATAAGAATACTCTCTTTTGGATAGTAGGCTATAGTCACCTCTTTTAGTAAAATATCCAACTCGCTATCATTCAACATATCAAAAGGATGAATATTTTTTAAAAACTCTTTTTGGTCATGTAAACTCATATATTCTCCATTTTATAAGAGGGGGGATCCCCCTCTGTTTTAGTGTGCGTGTGCCGCACCGGCTCCTCTTGGAACTCTTATGTTTTCAACAATTTGCTGTATCTCTTTTGGAGGTGGAGTAGTCATTTTGGCAACTATGATAGCTACTATAAAATGAAGTACCATTCCGATAGTACCTATACCTGTAGGAGCAACACCAAATAGATAATCTTTCGGATCTCCTCCCATAAATACAAAGTAAACTATGTATCCAAAAGTAAAGATAAGTCCTGTTGCCATACCTGCAATCGCACCTTGCTTATTCATCCTTTTGTAAAAGATTCCCATGATAATGGCTGGGAAAAAGCTGGCAGCTGCCAAACCGAATGCAAAGGCAACGACCTGTGCAACAAATCCCGGAGGATTTATGCCCAGGTAGCCTGCCACCAGTATAGCAACCACCGCTGCAATCCTAGCCCATAAAAGCTCAGCCTTCTCACTGAGTTTTGAAAGTCCTGTCGTTGGGTCTTTAAAAAGCACCTGCCCCATCAAATCATGAGAGATGGATGAGGATATAACAAGTAACAGACCTGCAGCAGTTGAAAGGGCCGCAGCTAAACCGCCCGCAGCTATAAAGGCTATGACCCAGTTTGGAAGATTGGCAATTTCCGGATTGGCAAGCACCATGATATCTCTATCAACATATATTTCATTGGCTATGCCGTGATTTTTCTTTAGTTCTGCTTCACTTGGAGCACCTGCGGGGTTTGAAGTAAGTCTGTGACCATCAGGTGCAGTTTTTCCATCAAAATGAGGCTTGCCTTTTTTGCCTGTAAAAGCTTTACCGTGAGCATACTGTATTTTTCCGTCTTTATTTCTATCATTCCAAGCCAAAAGTCCTCCATCTTCCCAAGTTTTAAACCAGTGACCGTCATTTGGTGTACCGTCAAGATGTTTTACTTTTCCCTCAACAAACTCTTTATAGGGTACATTTTGAACATTTTTTATCAAATTGACTCTTGAAAAAGCTGCTACCGATGAAACAGTAGTGTAAAGAATTGCTATAAAAAGAAGAGCCCATCCCGCACTTATCCTAGCATCTCTAACTCTTGGAACGGTAAAAAATCTTACTATAACATGAGGAAGACCCGCAGTACCAACCATTAAAGCAACTGTAAGCATAAACATATTCCAAAGATTGCCCGGTTGGGTATAAGCATTGAATCCTAAGTCTTGAATGGATTGATCAAGTGCATGCATCAAAAAAGTACCTGCCGGTATGGTTTTGACTCCATCGTGAAACGCAAAAGTTGTTTGACCGAATATACCAAGCTGAGGGATAGCATTTCCTGTTACTTGGATGGATAAAAATAT
>JALVWW010000034.1 GCA_027023175.1 Campylobacterales bacterium | reverse complement strand
CTCTCTAATTTTTTTGCAAACATCAAAACCATCCATTTGAGGCAACATTAAATCTAAGACAACCAAAGAGTAGCCGTTGATATCTTGTTTGAGTTTATTTAGTGCTTCAAGCGGTTTATCAAAAGTAGCTACTTCATATTCATAACTTGTTAAATAATCTTTTAAAAGCTCTTGCATATCCAAATCATCTTCTATAAGCATTATCTTCATTCTATTTCCCATTCATATATATATCTTGAAAATTTTTTACGCTGTTTTTGGTTTAAAATTTTATGCATATTATTTAAAAAATTTACTTCTATTTTATTTGCAAATTCAAACAATCTTGTACCTAACTCTTTTATCTTCTCTTTGTTAAGTCTTTTTTTTAAAAATAGGTTTCTTTTTTCTTTTATTATCTGTTTTTTGATTTCGATATATTTTTTTAACTCTTTTTGATACTCTTTTAAAATCTTTTTAACTCTCGTTTTTTGCTCTTTATCTAGTGACAAATAACTCAAGTCTTTACTATAGTAATGCTCTCTTTCATGCTCTTCATAGTCTTCATCACTCACTAAAAAAGTAAACAATACGGCTAAGATTAAAATATATTTCATTATTCTACCTTTGGTGTTTTTATAAGGTTGTTTTCTAAAAGACCATACTCTATATCTTTGTGACAAGCTTTACAATTAGCCTTGCTGACAACTTTCTTACTTTTGAAGATTTTATCATCTATATCTTTATGTTTAGCTTTCCAATATGGTGTCTTGCTTATTGCTATGATAGTTTTGTTGGTATCTTTTAAACTTTTCAATATACCCAATGAAGCTTGAGAGGTTGAGTATTCTGCACTGTTTTGCTTTAAAAAATTTAAGATTGAAATATTTGTTGCCTTATCAATACTTGCATCATCTCCAAAGTGATTTTCTAAATTTTTCATCATAACCTCCCATGATCTTTTAGGTAAAAGATTTGGAGGATAAATCATATGACAACTTGCACACTCGCTATAAAATTCCTCATGTAAAACTTCATAATTTTGTTTTATGTTGTGGCTTGATAAGAAAATATTTTTTGTAAAGAGTAGATAGTATATACTAAAAAGTGATGCTGCTATCCAAATCAAAGAGAATATTTTTTGAAATACATTTAGTCTTATACTCTCTTTTGCTTTTTTGTATCCACTTATCATAGAGTCTATAGCATCACCCTTTTTTATAACCTTATCTATTAGAGCTCCCGCCACATGAATTACAACAATGGCTAAAAATAGATTTGATAAAAATTCATGAATCTCTTTAAAGAGTTCCATCTTTTTATAGTAGGTATTATGTAAAAAGGCAAATACTCCATGGTTTTCTTGGATACCATAAGCTAACATTCCTGTAATGATAGTTAAAAATGCCACTATTATCATGGCGATAATAGCATAGCTAGAGGCTGGATTGTGACCTATATACTCCTTTGTTTTGCCAAAAGGATTTAAAAGATACTCTTTTAAGTCGTTTAGAGAAAAATTAAAATCACTAAATTTAGAGTATTTGGGACCAATAAAGCCCCAAATTACTCTAAAAACAAATACAATCCCAAGAGCTAAACCAAATGCTACATGCCAACTCAATAACTCTTTAAAATCCCCAAGTATATATGAGATGGAGAAAAAAAGTATAAGAAGCACATGTGCAAATCTAGTGGCAATCGGCCATATATACTTTTTAGTCATCCCATCTTCCATAGTTTGGTATATTGATATCTTTTTCTCCGTAATATCCTTTTTGAGCAGTTCTGTGACAAGCTATACAGTTTGCTACTGTTTTTACTTCCTCTTGAACTATAAGCCTTTTTGGTATTTCATCATGCTCTTTTTTAAAATATCTGGTTTTTGTAATAGCTATAGGAGTATCTCTCCATGAAATGCTTTTTGCTATCTTTTTGCCGACTCTTGAACTGCCTCCTGTGTCTGAAGAATTTTTCACAAGATAGTTCAATATCTTTACCCTGTCGCCTTCATCGAGAGAAGCATCATCTCCAAAGTGATTGGCTAACTCTTTTGGCTTCATTAATTTTTTCCAAGATTTGCTTGGAAGCAGGGCTGGTTGATAACCAAAATGGCAGCTAGCACACTCATCTTTATATAGTTGATTATTAACAGGAGGCACTTGATATTTTGCTCTTTTACTATACTTTTTCTCATATTTATACTCATCATTATCTGCAAATAGGCTACCTGCCAATATCAAACAAGAGAGTGATACTCCAACAACAATAAAACCTTTTTTCATTTTTTTCATTTTTTCCTCCTATTTTTTCTCAATAATATAATATACAACATCACCTTTTTCTTGTGCTGTTCCAACTCTGTTGTACACATCTTTAAAGTTTCTTTTTAGCCACTTTTTAACTCGCTTTACTTTTACCATACTTTTTGGATTTGCATATGGCGAAAGTGGTTTTAGAATCTTTCCTGTATGTATATTTTTTCCTTTTTGTCTCAAGTCATTTGTATGACAGCTTGTACAAGAGATCGGCTTCCCTCTTTTGCCTATGTGAGTAGAAGTAAATATCTCTTTGCCTCTTTTTGCACTAAAATCTACAAAATTACTATCCTTACTTTTAGCCTCTGCTTTTAAAGAGTTGATATAGCTTTGCATTTGAGGGCTAAGCTGCTTACTCATAAGAAATAGTGGTAGAATTATAAAAAACAGTATCTTGTTCATCTTCACCTCCAAGTTTTTTGATAGTGTAAGATTACAAGAAGCATGTAAAGTTTACAAATACATTTCTTTACAATTTATTTACATTTAAAAGAAAAATTATTGGAATTTTTAGTTTTTAGGGGTCAGGTGATAGTGGTAGCACTATCACCCTATTTTTATTGTCAGTTTAACTTTTTATTTATCAATTTATTTACTATTTTTGGGTTGGCTTTACCATGTGTAGCTTTAAGTACCTGTCCGACAAAAAATCCAAAAAGTTTTTCATTGCCCTCTTTGTATTTGGCAACATTTTCCGGAAATTTGGCTATGATTTCATCTATGATGGGTGTAAGCTTTGTGGGGTCACTTATCTGGACCAAATCTTTCTCTTTTACTATCTCTTTTGGGCTTTTTTGTGTTTTTATCATCTCTTCAAAAACTTGCTTTGATATTTTGGTTGAGATTGTCTCGTCTTCAAGCATTTCTACAAGCTGGGCTATCTCTTTTGCTCCAAAATTTAAAGCTTTAGATACTTTTAACTCTCTGGCTACTTCATTTGCTATGATATTTGCTACGCTTGTAGGAGCATTTACTAAGAATAAAACCTCTTCAAAGAGTTTTGAGAGTTGTTTGTCTCTGGCTAATGTATTTGCAATTTCAGGATTTAGCTTTAAATCTTTTATATAATGTTCAAAAAGTTTTTGCTCCTCTTTGCTCATCGGTGTTACTTCACCCTCAATTTGTGGTTTTTTTACCTCTTTTTTTGGTACAGATTGTTTTGGAGTTTTTTTATTTTTCTTATTCCAAGAGTCTTTCAGCCCTACTATTTTGTTAAAGACCGGATTTTCCTCGCAGTAATCAACAGGGTCTTTGTAAAAATACCCCTGTCTTTCAAATTGAAATCTTTTAAAGTCTTTGCTGTCTATCACAGCAGGCTCTACAAAAGCATTTTTGATAATTTTTAGAGAGTTTGGATTGATATCTTCTATGCCTTTTGGTGCTTCACTTTTAAAAAGCCTGTCATAAACTCTAACTTCAGCTCTTTTGGCATATTTTTGACTTACCCATTGAATAGCACTTTTGACTTTTATTCCACTTTTATCCTGTCCACTTTTTGAGTCGGGATAATACCTTGCTTTTATCTCTATGATATTGCCATCTTTATCTTTTACTATCTCTTCACAAGAAATGATATAAGCATGTTTAAGTCTTACAGGCTGCGAGGGAGTCAGGCGGTAGTAGCCTTTTGGTGGATTTTCTTCAAAATCATCTTTTTCTATATATATAGTTTTAGAAAACGGAACTTTTCTGCTACCCTCTTTTGCTACATCCTTTGGATAGTATGAAGCCTCTATCTCTTCGCTTCCTTCATAGTTTGTTATGGTAACTTTCAGTGGGTCAAGTACACACATTACTCTAGGTACTTTTTTGTTTAAGTCATCTCTTATGCAAAACTCAAGCTGTGATACATCTACGACAGAGTTTGCCTTTGCAACTCCAATTTGCTCACAAAAGTTTAAAACTGACTCGGAAGTGTAACCTCTTCTTCTTAACCCCGCAACAGTAGGCATCCTGGGGTCATCCCATCCGTTTACCACTTTTTTTTCAACAAGCTCTAAAAGCTTTCTTTTGCTCATTACGGTATAGTTCATATCGAGCCTTGCAAACTCATACTGGTATGGTCTTGGCGGTTTTAGCTCAAGAGTGTCAAGTATCCAGTCATAAAGTTCACGATTGTTTTCAAATTCTAAAGTACAGATAGAGTGAGTAACACCCTCGATATAGTCTGAAAGAGGATGAGCGAAGTCATACATCGGATATATACACCATTCATCCTTTGTTCTAAAGTGATGAGCATGTCTTATGCGGTAAAGAAGCGGGTCTCTCATCTTCATATTTGGAGCACTCATATCTATCTTGGCTCTTAAGATATGCTCACCGTCTTTAAACTCACCTCTTTTCCATCCTCTCAAAAAGG
>JALVWW010000033.1 GCA_027023175.1 Campylobacterales bacterium | reverse complement strand
GGAGTCGTTACGGGAGGAATTGACGGAATATAAAAAGTAGCTGTCGGTATCTCTTTTAGTCTGATAGCCTTAAAATCAAGGTCAATGCCTGGATAATTTTTTCCCTCATAAACTCCTACCATTTTCTTTAAAGCTTTTGTTTTAATTTTGCTTGATTTTACAAGCAACGAATTGTCAATGCCTTGTATAATATTTGCAAGCTCCCCTGAAAACATTAATACAGGCAGCAAAAGCATTATCATCTTCTTCATTTTATACTCTCTTTTTTAAATTTTACGAACAATAATAGAACAAATATTGAGCCTATCGCACCCCAGTGTGCTGCACTTAAAAAGACACTTTTAAATCCGTAATTATAACTCATCAATGTTTCATATCCATTAAAAAATGCTTCTACTTTGTCTAGCGATACACCTAAAAACTCTTTGGCGCTGTGGAGATAATCATTTATAAAAGTAGGATTTTGTAGCTCCTCAAAATGTTGAAAGTTTAGATTTTTAAAATACTCCATATTATTAGTTGCTAGCGCCGTCCCAAAACTTCCGCCTACAAATCTTACATAATCCATCAAAACTATAGCCAATTCTCCTTTTTCTTTTGGTGCATTTTGTAAAAGAAGAACAGTTGCCGGTGCAAAAAAGAGTCCCATGGCTATACCAAAAGGTATAGTTAAAAGTTCAGCCCTTACAATAGGTGTATAATAGTTTAAAGTCGGCAATAACAGATATGAAGTCAAAAGATAAATAATACTGGAAAGCAAAAGTACCTTTTTTGCACCGAATTTATCACTAAGACTTCCGGCAATAGGTGCAAAAAAACCTATAAAAATCGCAAATGAAAAGACAGCTATGCCCGCATCAAGAGTGGGTAGCATTTTGATATGTTCATAATAAACAGGCAGGAGATAAAAGTATTGATACATACTAAAACCCATGATAAAAGTATATAAAAATATACCGTTTGTAAAATCCGGTTTCTTAAAAAGTGTAAAGTCTATAAGTTTATGTTTTGAGATAATTTCACTAAAAGCATACATTAGATAGCCCATAATACTCATAAAAAACAGTAACACTATAAGCTCATCATTAAACCATCCTCTTTGCTGTCCTTTTGAGAGCATAATAAGCAATGCTATAGTGCCAAGAGAGATAAAAAAAAGACTAATAAAATTAAATCTCATCTTTTCAAACTTTAAATCTTTTGGGAGATAAAGCATACCTGCAACACTCAAAAGTACACCAACAGGCACATTGATAAAAAAGACCATTCTCCATCCGTAATACTCTGTCAAATATCCTCCAAGAGTCGGTCCAAGAGCAGGTGCAAAGCTGACTCCAAGTCCAAAGATACCCATAGCAAGCCCCTGACGACTGGGCGGAAAATAGGAAAATATCATAATATGGCTTGTAACCATGATGAGTGCCTCACCGATACCCTGAATAACTCTAAAGAATATGATGGAAGTTAGAGTATCGCTCATACCGCAAAAAAATGAAGCAAGAGCAAAAAGTGCTACCCCTAAAATAAATATCTTCTTAGAACCAAAAGTTTTTATCAAATACTCTGTTATCAACAGTGCTATAGCGGCTGCTATCATATAACTTGTTATAATCCACTGCACTCCGTACATATCGCTTGACAAAGGACCTGTAAGTTTTGGCACTATAACATCGACTACAGTAGTATCAAGTATCGCCATAAAAGCTCCAGTCATTACAATGATACTAAAAAGTGCCCTTTGTGAAGCTGTGATATCCCAACTCTCTTTAATATTATTCATTACTATCCTTAATCCTTGCTCCTTTTTATAGCAACATTAAGACTCATTCCCACCCTAAGTCCTTTTATATCTTTGAGCTTTATCCTTACAACAAATCTTTGGTCAAGTTTCGTAAATTCCCCACTTGCTATATCTCTTGGAACAAGCGAAAAAGTTGAAGCAGATGCTGGAAGTATTGACTCCACTACTCCTTCAAACTTTTTTCCTTTGATAGCATCCGCATCCACTTCTACACTATTTCCCACTTTTACACCATGAAGCTTTTTTTCCGAAAGCAAAACTTCTGCGTGCAAATCATTCGGATTTACAAGAGCATACACAGGATAACCCTTTGCCACCACTCTTTTGTCATTGATAAATTTTTTGGCAATCACTCCACCAAACGGAGCATAAAGCTTACAATACGAAATTTTTAGCTTTAACCCTTTTAGAGTTTCCAAAAGAGCTTTTTTTTGGAAGATAAGTGCCTGGATATTTTTTTCTATCTCTTTTAAGTTCAGTTCACTGTTTTTTATGAGATTTAGTTTTTCTTTTATATTTTGAAGTTTAAATTTTGCGGCATTCAGCTCCTCTTTTTGGGCCAAAAGCCTCTCTTTTAAAGATTTAAGAGCTGTAGCGGATTGTTCATACTTCTCTCTTGCAACTAATTTTTTAGATGAAAGCCTTTGGAATCTCAGAGTATCTTTTTGAAGTTGTTTTATCTTTGTTTGATTTGATTTAATAGAGAGTTTTAAAGATATAATTGTACTCTTGTATGCATTTATATCATTTTTTGTCATAATATTGGAGATATTTATATCTTTTGCAATTTTTTCTTGCTTGACTTTTAAAGAGTCTATCTTATTTTGTAAAGATATGATGGAATTTTCAACTTTCTTTGATGCTACTATGAAATCTTTAGCATCAATGCTTGCCAACAAACTCCCTTTTTTTACCCTGTCTCCCTCTTCATAAAAAAGATTGTCTATCTTACCGCCAACTTTAAAATTCAGCATACTCAAAGAATCACTTTTGACAAATCCCGCATCACTTACGGCATTTTTGCTTCTAAAGCTAAGATACTCATATCCTTTATATCCAAAAAATATTATCATTAAAACTATAACAACCAAACCTATCTTTTTCATATAGCAACTCCATAAATACGATAGTGAATTATATTCATTTTTTTATAAATTTATTCTGAATTAAGAAGTTTGTTTATATAATTATGGGAATAGTGTTAAGTGTTAAGAGATTAGAGTCTTTTTTAGCTCTTGGCTCTAAGCTCTTAGCTTAATCCGAAGGATTGTAAATGAAAAAGAAAATAAAAGAGGAAGTAACCGCCCTTAAAAAGAAAATGATACTGCAAGAAGCTGAAAAATATATCGAAGAAAAAGGGTATCAAAACTTCAAGATAAATGAACTCTCTAAAATATGCAGTATATCAGTAGGGGCACTATACCAACTATTTATATCTAAAGAAAATCTTTTTTACGAATATGTGCTATTTCAAATGGAAAACTTCCATAAAGAGTTGCTAAAACTCTGCAATGGGATATCCTCACCAAAGAAAAGACTTCTTATATATACAAAAGCAAAGCTTCAAACTTTTGAAGAGAAAGGAAAAACCATACAAGAACACATCACTTATGACCCGCTTTTTATCTTGAAACTTGGCAATCAAAACGAAGCTATGAATTTGATGGAAAATTTTTTGGCAAAGGAGTTTGAAAAACTCTCATTTAAAACTCCACTCAAAACCGATAACTATATCTGCCTATCATATGCATACAGTGCATATATCCTTGGTTTTATCAAGTATTACTTCCAAAGTGATACAAAAAAAGAGTATGATATAGAAAAGTTAAGTAGTAATATTCTAGATAATTTCCTACATGGTCATCTTGCTTAGACAGTTCGAGCCAAATTTTGCAATAGAATTGATTGCAAAATTTGGGTTAAAATTTCTTCCAAAAGTTCTTGGAAAAAAGTAGTACAACAGTGTAAAATTCAAGCCTTCCGATTATCATAAATATAGCAAGTATAATTTTATCATACCAAGAAAAAAAAGCATAATTATTTACAGGGCCTACATTTCCAAAACCGGGACCTATATTGCCTACACAGGCAATGGCGGCACTTACGGAAGTCAAAGCATCGTACCCTCTTGCATAAAGATACAAAGTAAGCATTGCATTTGATATGACAAAAAGCATAAGAAAGCCTGTCGTAGCACTTAAAACATTATCTTTTACTTTGTTTCCGTTTAAAAAGATACTAAGCATTGCATTTGGATAGAGTATTTTTTTTATCTCAAGGGCAAGGGATTTTAGAAGTACTATATATCTTACTACTTTCATCCCACCCGCAGTTGAGCCGGTATTGCCTCCTATAAGCATAGCCAAAAAGACTACAACTACCGCAAAATGCCCCCATGCTTCATAGTTTAGTGTAACAAAACCTGTTGTTGTAAGTATGGAAGATATAGTAAAAAAACCGTGTGTCATAGAAAAATAGAGCGAGTCCCCCGTGGTTTCATAATGTATCAAAGATAAGGCAAAACCAAGTATGATAAATATCTTTATATACCATATATTTTCTTCAGTCTCATATCCACTCATATCGTTATAGAAAAATCTCAAATGTGCTAAAAAATTCATACCCGAAATAATCATAAAAACTGTTGTAGTCCAAATGATAATTGAGTTGTCGTTAAAATATCCCAAAGAAGCATTTTTGGTAGAAAATCCACCTGTTGAAATAGTAGCAAAAGCATGATTTATCGCATCAAATATACTCATCCCCTCCAAATGAAGAGCAACAGCATCAAGAAGTGTTATAAGCGCATAAACTCCCCAGAGTCTAAGAGCTGTATCTTTTATCTTGGGGGTTAATTTTTCTGTTTTTATACCTGTTGATTC
>JALVWW010000032.1 GCA_027023175.1 Campylobacterales bacterium | reverse complement strand
ATAATATTATACCATATTTTAAGTCCTTTTTTGATAAAATACACTCTATTTTTAAGGAGAGTCGGTGAAGGTAAAAGATTTTGAAAAAAAGATAGAGATTTCAAAAGAGATACTTGAAAAGCTTATGGATCCCTCTGTCACATTGCAAGAGAGTATGAAACTTTATAAAGAGGGTGTAAAAGAGTTAAAAGAGGCTTCCAAAATGCTTGAACTTGCCAAGTTAGAATTTGAAGAGTTGTCCAAATCAAACGAGGAAGAGTCTTGAATATAGCCGCACTTCAACTTTCAACTTTGCCTATGAGTAAAGCAAAGCTTGATTATTATCTTATGATTTGCAAAAAGAGAGATGTCTCTTTGGTGCTTCTTGGGGAGTACAATCTAAATAGCTTCTTTAAAGAGCTTGAAGATATGCCAAAAAGTATGATAAAAGAGCAATCAAACCATAAGATAAGAGTGCTAAAAGAGCTTTCAAAAGAGTATGGTATCACTATCGTTGCTCCTATTATTCAATTTAAAAAAGATAAGATTTACAAATGTATAGCCAGATTTACTCCAAAAGCTGCATACTTTAAAAAACAGCAATATCTTATCAACTATAAACATTGGAATGAGGAGAGATTTTTTGATAATGAGATAGAGAGCAACTATATACCTATGATATTTCACCACAATGGAGTAAAAGTTGCAGCTATAAACGGTTTTGAACTTCATTTTGACATTGTTTGGCTTGAGATACTCAAAAAAAGAGTGGATTTGGTGCTTTTGCCTACAGTCAGTACTTTTGGCTCAAGGAAAAGATGGGCAGAGCTTATCAAGATAAGAGCTTTTTTAAACAGTGTTTATATACTCAGAGCCAATCGTATCGGAGAGTTTACCCAAAAGGATATCTCATGGAAATTTTACGGTGAGAGCTTTTTGGCTACTCCTTCAGGAGAGTTGCAGTATATGTTGGGGCACAAAGAGGAGATGATGATAGCTTATATAGATAAAAATTTACCAAGAGTTGCAAAAAAAGAGTGGGGTTTTGCCGCGTCTTTGCAAAAAAGAGAGACAGTAAGTGAGAATTATGAGGAAAATGCATGACATTTAACGAATACCCCTTTGAAAAATTAAATAAACTTTTAAAAGATATAAAGCCCAATGAGAGCTTTGAGCCTTTGAGCCTTACCATAGGCGAACCCCAATTTGATACACCTAGATTTATCCGAGATGAGTTAAAAGCACATGCAAATTTACTAAACAAATATGCCAAAACCTCAGGAGAAGAGTTTTTAAAAAATTCCATGAGGGAGTTTGTAAAAAAAAGATTTGGCGTAAGATTAAAAGAGGATGAGTTGATACCCACTTTTGGAACAAGAGAAGTTTTATTCAATTTTCCCCAATTTTTTCTTTTTGACAAACAAAACCCAACTATGGCCTATACCAATCCTTTTTACCAGATATACGAAGGTGCAGCCATAGCCTCAAGAGCAAAAAGTATATATATAAACTTAAAAAGAGAAAACGATTATAAGCCGATACTTGATAAAAAAGTTTTGAAAGAGGCCGGCCTTGTTATCTTGAATTTCCCAAATAATCCGACAGCTTCAACAATGAGTGTAAATGAGTATAAGCCATGGATTGAAGCGGCGCTGGAGTATGATTTTGTTTTGTTAAATGATGAGTGCTACAGTGAGATATATTTAAACAAGCCTCAACCTTCGCTGTTGGAAGCCTCAAAAGAGTTTGGCAATGAGAGTTTTAAAAATATTTTGGTAGTAAACTCTATATCCAAAAGAAGTTCGGCCCCCGGTCTTAGAAGTGGTTTTATAGCCGGCGACAGCACTATTTTAAAAGAGTATCTAAAGTATAGAACCTATACAGGATGTGCAGTACCTCTTCCTTTGCAGTATGCTGCAGCCAAGGCTTGGAGTGATGAAGAACATGTAGAAAATTTTAGACAAAAGTATAGAGCAAATTTCAAAATAGCAAAAGATATGTTGGATATAAAACTGCCTGAAGCGACATTTTATATTTGGCTTGAAGTAGAAAATGATATTGTGTTTACCAAAAATTTATATAAAGAGAAAAACTTAAAAGTAATCCCCGGAAGTTTCCTCTCAAGAGATAATGAGGGGAAACAAAATGTCAGAATTGCTTTAGTGGAGAGTGAAGAAAAAACTAAAACAGCTTTGCAGCGTATAAAGGATTATATTGGCTAAGATTCATTTTATAGGTATCGGAGGTATCGGTCTTTCGGCGCTTGCTAGATTTTTATATAAAGAGGGTCATGAGATAAGCGGCTCAGATATAAAAGAGACCCATATAACCAAAGCACTAAAAGATGAGGGCATGAGAGTGAATATCCCTCATGCAAAAGAGAACATTACTGATCAGGATATGGTTATATATTCCGCTGTTATAAAAAAAGACAATGTGGAGTATCAGGAAGCCTTAAGAAAGGGAATAAAACTTTTCTCAAGAAAAGAGGCTTTGAAATTTATCCTGAAAGATAAAAGAGTTTTTGCAGTCGCGGGTGCTCACGGGAAGAGTACTACAAGTGCGATACTTGGCAGTATAATAAACGGAAGTATGCTAATCGGAGCTGAAAGTAATCAATTTGGCTCCAATATGAGATATGTCAAAGGCGATGATTTGGTATTTGAAGCCGATGAGAGCGATGAGAGCTTTTTAAATGCCAACCCTTATCTGGCTATTGTCACCAACTGCGAGCCTGAGCATATGGAGTATTATAACCATGACTTAAAAAGGTTTTATCAGGCTTATGAAAAGTTTTTAAATTTAGCCAGGGTAAGAGTGATAAATGCCGAGGATGAATATCTCTCAACTTTAAAACTTGAAGCCATAAGGCTTTATCCCTCGAAAGATATAACTGATATAAGCTATATAGTAGAAGAAAACAGACCGTATACTTCTTTTAGACTAAAAGATTTTGGAAGTTTTAAAGTTTTCGGTATCGGTGAGCATGTGGCACTTGATGCCTCTTTGGTTATACTGGCTGCACTGCATGAGGGCTTTAGTGTTGAAACTGTTAGGGAAAAGTTAAAAGGCTACAAAGGCATAAAGAAGAGATTTGATATACTTTTAAGTAACGATAAAAAAGCTATCATAGATGACTATGCCCATCATCCTACTGAGATAGAGGCGACCCTAAAGTCAGCCAAAAAATTTGCATCCCTTATGGGGTATAAAAATGTAAATGCCATATGGCAACCACATAAATATTCAAGAGTATTGGACAATCTTGACAGATTTAAAGAGTGTTTCAAAGATGTAGACAAACTGACTATTCTTCCGGTATGGAGTGCCGGTGAAAAAAAGGTGGATATTGACTTTGAGAGCCTTTTTAAAAAATACCATCCAAAATTTGCAGATAAAGTTCAAAGAGAAAAAGACAAACTAAAACTTATCAAAGATGACAAATGTATAGACGAGTTTGATGATGAGCTTATCATAGGCTTTGGTGCAGGGGATTTGACTTATCAGCTAAGAGAAAAATCATGAGAATTATACTTTTTTTAGTTATCATACTTTTAATGTTGATAATTTTTTCCAACAAATCCATAGAAAAAAGCTCAAAGATTATTTTTACCGTACTTTTGCTTATCGTGTTTGGTGCAGGATACTTATATGAGGATTATATCGAAGCAAAACAGGACAACAACCTTTTAAAGATAGAAGCTTTTAAACAGGGAAAAAAACTTATCTGCAAAGGTGGCATTATTGTAGATGATAAACATTTTGATTATTTTAGCGGTACACAAACTTTTGCATCGAACAAGCAAAGCAAATATGTCGATGTTATTCTCAGTATCGATGAATGCAAGGTATCAGACAAATAATGCACACTGTCATCTCCAAACTGGACCTAAAAGAGTTTATAGACTCTTTTAACAGTTACCTTTCAAGAGAAAAACCTCTTTATATTGAGGGTGATACAAAGCTTCACTATTCATATATAAAAGAGCTTTCAAAGTATGAATTCAAATCTCCCCCGAATATTCCCTCTTTTGAAACTTATCTAATGCATTTGAAAAAATTAGGAACTTTAAAGCTTTATGAGATATATGATTTTATAAAAGTGTTAAATTATTTTATCTATCTTAAAAAAGTAGGTTTTGAAGGTGTTTTACTTGAATGGATAAGCAAGATAACTATACCTGATGAGATAGATAAGATAAGAGGTTACTTTGATAAAGAGGGTGAGCTTAAAAGCGATATAGATGATGAGTTGTTAAGTGTCGATACTACTTTAAAAAGAGTAAAAGAGGAGTTAAAATCTGCTTTAAAAAGGGTCTTGAACTCTCATAAACTTACTCCTTATCTAGCTGATACTCAGATACACTATCTACAAAATGAAGAGTGCCTACTGGTTCGTGGAGGCTTCAACCATGTTTTAAAGGCTTCAGTTATAGGCAGAAGTTCAGGCGGCTTTTTTTATGTAGTGCCTGAGAGTGTAAAAAAGATAAAAGATAGACAAAAAGAGCTACTAAGTAAAAAAGAGCAGATAAGATATAGATATGAAAAGAAAATATCCTCTATCTTTAGTAAATTTTTAAAATTTTTAAAATTTATCGATAAAGAGTTTGATAGATTTGATCACTATCAAGCAAGAGTAGCATTTTCTAAAGCGAAAGAGCTTTATTTTATACTTCCAAATAACAAAAAAGATATAGTGATAAAAGAATTTAAGCACCCGGCTTTAAAAGAGCCAAGAGC
>JALVWW010000031.1 GCA_027023175.1 Campylobacterales bacterium | reverse complement strand
CTACGGCTAGTGCGGCGATGGCAAATGAGCGGCCTTCAAAAGTTCAAGGCTCAAACGGCGTTGTAGTAGGTTACTCTCCAAAAAAAGAGATTCTTTATAAAAAGACTGCTCATTGGAGAGAGTACTATAGTGTAGCATCTTAAAGGAGGTAAGGTATGAGTAAAGATATGTTAGATAAACTATCTTTGCGAACCGGAAGAAGATCTTTTCTAAAAATGGCGGCACTGGGGAGTGCAGCTGTAGGAACATCTTTGGTGGCAGGCAGCAGTGCTGTAAGAAGTGCGACTGAAGAAGAGATAAGAGATCCGTTTCCGGGGTCAAAGTTAGTAAAAACTGTTTGTACAACATGTTCAGTAGGCTGTGGTATCATAGCTGAAGTACAAAATGGTGTGTGGGTTAGACAGGAAGTTGCACAGGACCACCCTTTTTCTCAAGGTAGTCACTGTTCAAAAGGTATAGACTCTATCGATACTGTTAAAAGTGCAAAAAGAGTTAAACATCCTTTAAAAAAAGTAAATGGCAAATGGCAAAGAATAAGCTGGGAGCAGGCTATTAGTGAAATAGGCGATAAAATGCTTCAGCTTAGAAAAGAGAGTCCTGATACAGCAATGTTTTTAGGCTCAGCCAAGATAAGTACAGAGCAATCTTACTATTTTAGAAAATTTGCTGCAATGTGGGGTACAAATAATATAGATCACCAAGCTAGAATTTGACATAGTGCAACAGTCGCCGGTGTGGCGAATACATGGGGTTATGGCGCTATGACAAACCACCTTGGAGATATTCAAAATGCTAAGTCTATTATCATTTTTGGAGCAAACCCTGCGGTAAACCATCCAGTTGGTTTTAAAAATTTCCTAAAAGCAAAAGAGCACAATAATGCTCAACTCATTGTTGTAGATCCAAGATATACAAAAACAGCCGCAAAAGCTGATATGTATGCTCACATTAGACCGGGTACAGATATCCCGTTTATGTACGGTATGCTTCATATCATCTTTAAAAACGGATGGGAAGATAAAGACTTTATCAAAAACAGAGTATATGGAATGGATGAAGTTATAAAAGAGGCAAAAAAATGGACACCTTCAAAAGTAGCTGATGTTACGGGTGTGCCTGAAGAGAGACTCTATCAAATTACAAGAGCTTTTGCTACAAGAAAACCAGGAACTCTTATCTGGGCTATGGGTCTTACTCAGCACAGTATCGGTTCATCCAATACAAGAATGGCTCCGATACTTCAGTTGGCACTCGGCAATATGGGTGTTGCCGGAGGCGGATGTAATATCCTTAGAGGACATGACAATGTCCAGGGTGCTACTGACATGTGTTGCCTTTCTCACTCACTTCCGGGATATTATGGACTAAGTGACGGATCTTGGAAATATTTTGCCAAGCAGTGGGGAGTTGATTATAATTGGCTAAAAGGTAGATTTAAGTCTAAAAAATGGATGAATACAAAAGGATTTACACTTGCAAGATGGTATGAGGGTGTTATAAAAGAGGATCCTATTCATACAAGTGCACCTATAAAAGCACTTTGGGTACAAGGAAACGGTATAACTTCCATTGCTAGACAAGCAAGTGTACAAAAGGCTCTTGACAAGTTAGAACTTATAGTTGTGGCTGAACCGTTTGCAAATGAGGCTGCTGTTATTACAAATAAAAAAGATGGTGTTTATATCCTTCCAACAGCAACTCAGTTTGAAAATGAAGGAAGTGTTACTGCTACAAATAGGTCTGCTCAATGGAGAAGCAAAGTTGTAGATCCAATGTATGAGAGCAAAACAGACCAGGATATTATGTTTGAATTTGCCAAAAAATTTGGTTTTTATAATGAATTTGTAGCCGGTATGAAACTAAAAGCTAATAAGAAAAAAGGTACACTTGAAAAAGTTAAAGATAATTTCAAATGGCCTGAAGATGCTGTTGATGAAGTAGCAAGAATTATCAAAACCATAGGGCTTACCGGTTGGACAGCTGAGAGACTTAAAAAGCATCAGAAAAACTGGCATATGTTCAATCCTGTTACCATTGCAGGAATGGGACCTATGCGAGGTGAGTATTATGGACTTCCTTGGCCATGCTGGACAACAAAACATAGTGGTAGTCCGATACTGTATGATATAAATCTTAGTGTCAACCAGGGCGGTATGGGATTTAGAAATAGATTTGGTTTGGTACATGACGGTGTCAGCCAGTTGGCAGGTCCTGAAGCTACTATAAAAGGTGCAAAAGTAAAAGGTGGGTATCCTGAGCTTAAGAAAGACAATATAGAAAAAGTTTTGGGTATCAAATTGACTCCTGCACAAAAAGCAGCTATGGGTAAAAACTGGAAAGTTGATATCAGTGACCAAATAGCAGAACTTGCTCTAAAAGCCGGAGTAGCGCCTTACGGAAATGCTAAAGCCAGAGCATATGTCTGGACATTCCCTGACAAGATTCCAATGCACAGAGAGCCTCTCCATACTCCTAGATTTGATTTGACTAAAGAGTATCCGACTTATAAAGACAAACCAAATCACTACAGAGTTGATACAAGATATGCATCAGTCCAGAAAAAAGACTGGTCAAAAGAGTTTCCTCTTAACCTTGTAACAGGAAGATTGGTTACTCACAGCGGTGCCGGACTAATTGAGAGAAGTTCAAAATATCTAACAAAACACAATCCTGAAATGTTCTGTGATATCAATCCAAACCTTGCAATGGAGCATGGCATTAAAGATGGTGATATGATGTGGGTATACTCACCTGAAGGCACCAAGATAAAAGTAAGAGCCAGATTTACATACTCCGTAAGTGAAGATAGAATATTCTTGCCTTTCCACTGGGCAGGAGTAATGCAGGGAGTTGATTTGAGTGAGAATTATCCTGAAGGAACAAAACCGTATAGTATAGGCGAAGCAGCCAATACCGTAACAAACTATGGATATGACATTATTACTCAAATCCCTGAAACAAAAGCCGGCTTGTGCCGTATAGAGAAAGCGTAGGGGGTGTGAGATGGCTAGAATGAAATTTTATTGTGATGAAGAGAGATGTATAGAGTGTAACGGCTGTACCGTTGCTTGTGAAGAGGCTCATGAGCTTCCTGTAGGTATAAGTAGAAGAAAAGTTGTTACCGTAAATGAAGGAATAGAGGGAGAAGAATACTCTGTTTCAGTTGCCTGTATGCACTGTACCGATGCTCCTTGTGAGCAGGTTTGTCCGGTTGATTGCTTTTATATAAGAGCAGACGGTATAGTATTGCATGATAAAGAGAAGTGTATAGGCTGCGGATATTGCTTGTATGCTTGTCCTTTTGGTGCTCCTCAATTTCCAAGAGATGGAGCATTTGGAACCAGAGGTGTTATGGATAAGTGTACTATGTGTGCCGGAGGTCCGGAGCCTACAAATTCTCCAAAAGAGAGAGAGTTGTACGGACAAAACAGAATTGCAGAAGGCAAAGTTCCAATGTGTGCCGCAGTTTGCTCAACAAATGCTCTTATAGTCGGTGATGCGGTTGATGTTGCTGATATATATAGAAAAAGAGTATTTTCCAGAGGAAAAGGTGTAATTGGTGTACCATATGGCTGGAGTACAGCTTACAAAGGTTAAAGGATTACCCATGAAACACTCAATCCAACAAGTTTGTTCAAATAAAAAGAGTGTTTCTCTTGCTGAAAGCAAAGCTTTAGTGAGAGGAATTTGTTTGGAAACTTGTTTTCAAACAAAGGAGATATAGGGTGAAAAAGTTTTTATTATTTCTCTTTGGTGCAGTTTTTCTAAGTGCTAGAGAATTCATAGGTAAAGTACCGTTGGTTGAAAGTGCCAAAGAAGTTCATTTTACGGGGAGTCGTTTAAACTCCCCTGAACTTCTTCATAATATATTACACTATCAAGCGTGGGGTGAACTTTTTGTTTACTTCCAAGTTCACTGGTTTAAGTTGCTTTTTGGTGGGGTAACTATTACAGTTTTAGTTGTGTTTATACTGCACTATTTGGTTATAGGTCCGAAAGTGTTTTCTCATGAGGGAAGAAAATTTTACATATTTTCTTTATTCAAAAGAGTGATACACTGGACGGCAGCCCTTGCTTTTGTCATTATAGTTCCGACAGGATTTATGATGATATATGGCAAATATTTGGGTGGTGGAGATTTAGTTTTGTATGGCAGGTATCTACATGATATCGGGGCAGTTATCTTTTTGATATCTGTTATTCCGATGTTTTTGATGTGGCTTGTTCCAATGCTACCCTCATTTGATGATATCAAATGGCTTTTTATAGCCGGTGGATATTTGACCAAAAAGAAGATAGAAGTTCCTGCAGGAGAGTTTAATGCAGGACAAAAACTATGGTTTTGGTTGGCGACATTAGGTGGATTTGTTATGATAATAACAGGTGCCGTAATGTACTTTCAAGATTTTAATATAGCTTTGCTTAAAAATTTAAATCTTGATCAAATTGACATAAACAGAATTGCGGCAATAGTTCATAACTTCCTTGGAGTTGCTATAGCGGCTTTGTTTATTACACACCTTTATATGTCTGTTTTTGCTATCAAGGGATCACTTGATAGCATGAAAAGTGGATACAAGAGTGAAGATGAACTAAAGCATTTGCATAGCTCATTTTATAAGAAACTTATAGGAAAAGAGTAAGTTTTTCTAAGTTTGTGCCATCTTAATTGATACCTCCTTAATTAAAAAAGATGGCACAAACTATTTTTGCAAACTGACCTTA
>JALVWW010000030.1 GCA_027023175.1 Campylobacterales bacterium | reverse complement strand
TAAAAGAGGTGTTGCTTCTTGGGATTTTAAAAGAAACAACTGAGGAAGCTATCATAACAACCATAGAAAACCAAAAAAATGTAGAAGAAGTTACCCAGACTATTATACAAAATATAATTTTTCAAACAATAGGAGGAGATGATTTTTCAAAAATAAAAACACTCGAAGCAGCCAAAACAGTTCTAAGTGTTGCAGTAGGTATTGCCGACGAATACCAGGCGTTTGCAAAAGAGATACTCAGGGGTACAACAAAAGGCATAAAAAACGGTATAGCAAATGCAGTCAATGACTTCAATAAAAATTTGGAATTTTTACCTGATGAGATAAGGGACCAAAAGGAGGAAAAGATACTTTTTGAGGGACTGAATATTATAGACTTAAACAGTGATTTTATAGATTTGCTTAAAAATGCTTCTCAAAAATCAAACGGTATCTCGAAAAAAATTTTAGAAGATATCATTGCAGAGCTTAACAACTCCATGACAAGGCTTATGAAAATCACAACAGATACAAAAGAGAGTATTTTGAAAAAAGTAGAAAAGCTAAAAGAGAGTCCAAAAGTCAATGAGTTTAGAAAAACTTTGGCAAATAAGCTTAGTGAACTTCAAATAGATAAAAAAATTAAAAATATAAAAAAAGAGGATTTAGAGCAAGTTGCAAAAGAGTCAAAAAAACTTGGACTTAGAGCATGGGAAGTTGCAAAAAATGCTATTGAGGGTGCAATCAAATCAACTAGAGATAACATAGACAAACCAGACAAAAATGATGATAAAGAGTAGCAAATGCTACTCTTTATCCGACTGTTACATCATCACATCTTTTCTTAAAATATTCACTCGGGGCTTTGCACAAAGGACAAGCTTTAGGAGGCTTCTTACCTTTGTGAACATATCCGCAAACTTCACAAACATAATACTCATCTTGTTCACTGTTAAAAAATCCTTCATCTATCAATGCCTGCTTAAGAGCCAAGTACTCAGCTTCATGCTCAACTTCAACTTTTCCTATAGCACTAAGCAATCTTGCAATATCTTTTAAATTTTCCTCTTTTGCAATTTGTGCAAAATTTGGATACATTGTTTCATGTTCATACTTTTCTCCATCAGCTGCATACTGGAGATTTTTAACGGTTGAATCAAGTTCGATTCCGTTAACCAACTTGTTATAAGCTTTAAACTCTGCTTGTGCGTGATATTTTTCATTATCAGCAGCTTCCTGAAAAAATCTTGCAATCCTATGTAGTCCCTCATTCCTTGCAACTTCGGCAAAGAATTCATACTTGTTTCTTGCTTGGGATTCACCTGCAAATGCTTTCATCAAGTTAACGGCTGTCAAGTTTTCGGTTATACACTCCATCTCTTTGTTGCAACATACAAGTGTGCCTCCTCCTACATTTTGAACTTCTACTTCATTTCCACAAACACTACATTTATAAGTTTCGTATTGTCTCATTTTTACTCCTTGAATTAATATAAAAGAAAATATTTTTCCTTTAATAATTATATCTAAATATTCTTAAAAGAAAATTATTATTAAAAACATATTATTTCATATATATAATTATTTCTTTTATTGACATTTATTTGTAACTTTTGTACAATGCGGACAAAATTTAAAATAAATAGGATATTAACCATGAAAGATTATAGAGAAGTTTTAAAAAGCTATAACTTAAAAGCAACGCCTCAAAGAATGTATATGATAGATGAAATAGAAAAGAGTGGACATATTGATATAGACAACCTCTATGAATCTCTTAAAAATATATTTCCTTACATCTCTTTGGCAACAGTATATAAAAATATAAACTCAATGATAGATAACGGGTTTTTAACTGAGGTGAAGATTCCAAAACATAAAGCTAGATACGAACTCTCCAAAGATAGTCATGCTCATCTTTTTTGTACTAAATGCGGAAAGTTAGAAGATGTAAAAATAGATGATGCATGGATAAGCAATAATATTTCAAAAGAGAGTGGATACAATATAACTAATACTCTGATTACTTTTGAAGGGGTATGTCCACCATGCCAAAAAAAAGAGAGCCGTTAGACTCTCTTTTTTTATCCGCCTAAATATTTCTTTCTAACCTCATCATTTCCAAGTAAAACTTTAGCCTCATTTTCCAAAGCAACTTCACCATTTTCCAAAACATATGCATAATCAGCTATCTGCAATGCTGCAAAAGCATTTTGTTCTACAAGCAAAATCGTTATACTCTCTTTAAGTCTTTGAATAATTTCAAAAAGCTCACCCACAATTTTAGGAGCAAGTCCAAGACTCGGTTCATCAAGCATAAGTAATTTGGGTTCACTCATAAGAGCTCTTGCAATTGCAAGCATTTGCTGCTCTCCTCCACTCATAGTTCCAGCCAATTGTGTTTTTCTATCAGCAAGTCTTGGGAATATTTCATACATTTCATCCCTCAAAGACTCAAAGTTTTCATCATTATTAAAAGCACCCATTCTGAGATTTTCATCGACTGTCAAATTGATAAACACTCTTCTTCCTTCAGGAACCATGGAAATGCCTCTTTTAACGATTTCATGAGTTTTAAGCTTCGCTATATCAACACCAAAATAATCAACTATACCTTTTTTCTTAATACTATTGACAATTGCATTAAGTGTTGAAGTTTTTCCTGCACCATTTGAACCTATAAGAGAGACGATTTGCCCCTCCTTGACAGAAAAGTTAATACCTCTAACTGCTGCAATAACCCCATAATAAACTTCTAAATCTTTTACTTTAAGCATGTGTAAAATCTCCCAAATAAGCTGCAATTACTTTTTTGTCTACAATTGCATCACTAGGCTTTCCTTCAAATATCTCTTCACCATAATCAAGCACCAAAACCTTGTCACACATATTGTTTACAAACTTCATATCATGCTCGATTAATAGAATAGTTAAACCATATTCCTCTTTGATATTTCTTATAATGTTGGATAAATCCTCAGTCTCGATAGGGTTCATTCCCGCAGCTGGTTCGTCAAGCAAAAGAAGTTTTGGCTCAGTTGCCACAGCTCTTGCAATTTCAACCTTTCTTTGGTTTCCATAGCTCAGTGCGGTTGCCGGATAATCTGCAAACTGGGCTATACCGAATCTCTCCAGTATGTCCATTGCGGCTACTTTCAATCTTTTTTCATTTGAGAAATATCTAGGCAGTCTTAAAATTGATTCAAAAAAAGTATAGTTTGCCTCATTGTGAAAGCCTATCAAGACATTATCAAGCACTGTCATACTCTTAAAAAGCCTTATATTTTGGAATGTTCTTGCTATTCCTTTTTGAACAATGACGTTGGGTTTTATACCAGAAATCGACTCATGGAGAAAAAATACTTCACCTTCAGTTTGTTGGTAGTTTCCGGTGATAATATTGAATATCGTTGTTTTGCCGGCACCGTTTGGACCTATCAGTCCAAAAATTTCACCTGATTTTACCCCAAAACTTAGGTTGTCTATGGCTGTAACACCGCCAAATTTCATAGTAACATTTTTAACTTCAAGGATCATTTTTTTGTCCTTTTAAAAATCTCGGTCAACTCTTTATTTCCAAACAATCCTTTTCTGGCAAAAAGCATCAGGACAATAAGTAAAATTGAAAAAACCACCATTCTAAGACCCGGATGAGCACCGGTATGATATCCAAACATAGACATATCCTGATCCAAAAATCTCAACCACTCACTTCCACCCATCACCAAAATAGTTCCGAGTATTGCTCCACTCATACTTCCAAGACCACCCAAAACGATGATAATCAAAAGTTGAAATGTAAGCAAAAATGTAAATTGGTCCGGAGAAATCGTAGTAAGCAAAGATGCCATTAAACCTCCGCCGATACCTTCAAAAAAGGCACTTGTCATGAATGCATAAGTTTTCATCCAAAATGTATTTACACCCATTGCAGTTGCAGCATCTTCATCATCTCTGACTGCCTTCATTGCTCGTCCAAATTTTGAGTAAATGATATTTATCATTACTATAAAAGTTATTACTGCAATAAATCCACACCAATACAGATTGGCTACAGAAGGTATATCATTTAGCCCCATAGCACCGTTTGTATATTTTGGATTATTTATTGCAAATATTCTTATAATAAATCCAAAACCAAGTGTTACGATAGCAAGATAATCTCCTCTTACTCTAAAAACAGGAACAGAAAGTATAAATGCAATAGCTGCTGCAACAATGCCGCTCATTATAAGTGCCGGTAAAAATGAAGTATGCATAGCCATAACAAGAGGTGCCGGATCTTCAAGAGCAAACATATCAATTTTATCACTTGAAGAGATCAAAAACAGTGATGTTACATAAGCACCTATGGCAACAAAACCATTTGGCTCGAGTGAAAACTGCCCGGCTATACCGTTTATCAGGTTGTAACTAAGAGCCAATATGGCAAATATAGCAATATTGTTTAAAATACTAACTGTATAAGGATCTAAATGGTTTTGTGCATACCATATAAACCAAATTGTAGCAATTAAAAAAAATAGTTGTATAAAGTGTTTTTTTTCTATTAACATTGCAAACCCCCTAAAATCTGCTTCTATCTAAATCTTGACCCATAATACCGGTTGGCTTAAAGAGCAGTACAAGTATCAAGAATATAAACGCAAATGCATCTTTATATCCTCCAAGGTCTGGCATAAATGCAACTACAACAATCTCTGTAAAACCCAAAATAAATCCTCCCACTACTGCTCCAGCAACACTGCCTAT
>JALVWW010000029.1 GCA_027023175.1 Campylobacterales bacterium | reverse complement strand
GTTACTCCGCTACTTAGATCACTTAGTAGATACATTCCGCTGTTTCCTACCTCATCTATGGTAACATTTTTGTTTAACGGGGAGTTTGTTTCATTCCATTTTAGTATAGCTCTAAAGTCGCCTATACCGCTTGCAGCCAGGGTTTTTATAGGTCCTGCACTGATGGCGTTTACTCTTATGCCTCTGCTTCCTAGATCAACTGCCAAGTATCTTACGCTTGATTCTAGTGCGGCTTTTGCTACACCCATTACATTATAGTGTGGGATATATTTTGGACCGCCTAGATATGTTAGAGTCAAAACCGAGCCGTTATCATTCAGTACACTCTCACATGCATTGCAAAGTGCTATAAGAGAGTAAACAGAAGTTTGCATAGCTATGTCAAAAGCTTTTCTATCCGTATCGATAAATCTCCCGTCAAGTGCGGACCTAGGAGCAAAAGCAACAGAGTGAACTATAAAGTCAATCTTTCCAAAATCTTTCTCTAATGATTTGGTCAATGCCTCCAACTCTTCATCACTGTTTACATCAAGTTTATACACTTTATCGCTGCCAAACTCTTCTGCAATCGGTCTTACCCTTTTTTCAAGCTGCTCGTTTAGATATGTAAAAGCAAGCTCTGCTCCTTCTCTATGTGCGGCCTTCGCTATACCGTATGCGATTGATTTGTTGTTTGCTATACCTACTACAAGTCCTTTTTTACCCTTCATAAACATGTTTATCCTTTTTATTGATTTTGACCGTTTTTTATAATTTCACAAAAACTTTCAACTTTCCAACTAGCACTTCCTATGAGCACTCCGTCACAATCCTTGATAGAGGCTATCTCCTTAATATTTGTACTTTTTACACTTCCTCCATAAAGCAAAGGAGCTTTAACTCTGAGTCTTAAAGCTGAAAGTACTTCATCTATATCCTCTTTTTTTGCACTTACTCCCGTACCTATTGCCCATATGGGTTCATAAGCAACTATAAGCTTATCATACTCAAGATCAATCCCATCAAATTCACTCCAAAGATATTCCATAGTTTTTCTGCTATCTCTTGTCTCTTTGGTTTCACCTATGCAGTATATTATTCTAAACCCCTGCTCTTTAAAAAAGTTAAACTTTTGAGCTATAAACTCTTGAGACTCTTTCAATATCTCTCTTCTTTCACTATGCCCTATAAGTATGGTTTTTATACCAAATTCATCTAGCTGCTCTAAGCCTATCTCACCTGTATATGAGCCGTTTTTCACAGGATAGGCATTTTGAGCACCGATAGTGATATTTGATGATATTCCAAACATATTAAGGGAAGTTGCCGTTGGAAAAACATATATCTCATCTTTGATACTATTTTCACTTATAAAATCATCAAGAGTGTTTATATACTCTTTTGTATAAGCCCTGGTATTATTTGTTTTAAAATTACTTGCATAAATCATTTTGTATCCAATACTTCAACACCGGGAAGCGTTTTTCCCTCAAGTAGCTGCAAAGACGCACCGCCTCCTGTTGAGACAAATGTCATTTCATCTATATCTCCTGCTCTTTTGGTAACATCTGCCGTATCACCGCCGCCTACAACAGTAGTTGCGTTTGACTCAGCTATATGGTGACTCATCATAATACTTCCTTTTGCAAATTTATCCATCTCGTATACACCCATAGGACCATTCCAAATGATAAGTTGAGTATCATTTATAACTTCTCTAAAGAGTCTGGAACTCGCAGGTCCCACATCAAGCCCCATCCAGTCTTTTGGAATCTCTTGGGCAGGAAGATACTTTATGGGAGCAAATTCATCTACCTTGGGAGCAACCACCAAATCAACAGGAAGATAAAATTTTACCCCCTGTTTTATAGCTTTATCCATTGTCTCTTTTGCAACATCAAGAAGGTCATCCTCTACAAGTGACTTACCGACATTAAACCCTCTTGCTTTTAAAAATGTAAAAGCCATAGCTCCACCGATAATAATCTTATCTACCTTACTTATGAGATTTTCTATAGCTTCAAGTTTACCTGAAACTTTACTTCCCCCAATAACTGCCAAAAAAGGTCTATCAGGTTTTTGTAAAGTCTTGCTAAAGAAATTAACCTCTTTTTTTAGTAAAAAACCGGCTACCCTATGCTTTTTTGGAAACTGCAAAGCCAAAGCATATATAGAAGCATGTTTTCTATGACAAGCACCAAAGGCATCATTTACATAAATATCTGCAAAGGAAGCCAACTCTTTTGCAAACTCTTCATCATTAGTTGTTTCACCCGGGTGAAATCTCAAATTTGCCAAAAGAAGTATATCCCCCTCTTTAAGACTCGCTGCTTTTGTTTTTGCATCTTCTCCAACTACATCACTAGCTTTTAATATCTCTTTTTTCAAAAGTGTATGAAGCCTTTTTGCAACCGGATTTAAAGAGTATTTTTCTTCATAAACCCCGGGAGTAGGTCTTTCAAAGTGACTTGCCAAAATAATTTTACAGTCATGATCAATACAGTACATTATAGTAGGGAGTGCCGCTCTTATCCTTCTGTCATCTGTGATATTGCCATCCTCATCTTTGGGAACATTGAAATCACACCTTATAAAGACTCTTTTACCCTCTATATCTTCAACATCTTTTATAGTCCTTAGCACAACATCATCCTTTCTTTATCTACAAATATGTATCGCCATATCTACGAGTCTTTCGGAGTATCCCCACTCATTATCGTACCAACTCATAACTTTCACCATATTGCCTTCAATAACCTGTAAAAGATCGAGCGGAACAATTGTGCTGATACTCTCACCGTTAAAATCACTGGATACTAGCTTGTCGTTATCTATTCCTATAAGCCCTTTGAACTCATTTTTGCTTGCGTTTATGATAAGTTCTTTTAACTCATCCAGGCTAACTTTTTTATCAACTATGACACTTAGATCTATCATGGATACATTTGGAGTCGGCACTCTTACTGCAAGCCCCTGAAGTTTGCCCTGAAGTTCAGGAAGCACCAATCCTATAGCTTTTGCAGCCCCGGTTGTAGTCGGGATGATATTCACCGCAGCCGCTCTTGCTCTTCTTAAATCTTTTTTATGCTTAACATCAAGAAGATTTTGATCATTTGTATAAGAGTGTATGGTAGTCATCAAACCCTTTTTTATGGCCAGGTTATCATTTAACAGTTTTACGATGGGGGCTAAAGCATTTGTGGTACAGCTTGCATTTGAGACTATACTTTCACCGCTGTATTTGTCACTGTTTACTCCCATGACGAATGTAGGTGTATCATCTTTTGCAGGAGCTGAAAAAACTACTTTTTTAACACCGTTTTTTATATGAGGCATAGCTTTTTCCTGGGTCAAAAGTGCACCGGTACACTCCAAAACCACATCGGCACCATATTTTGCAAACTCCAGATTGTTCGGGTCTCTATCGGAGAAAAATTTTACTTTTTGTGAGCCTATTTGCATAAAATCATCTTCAAGTATCTCTACTTTCTCATCAAATTTTCCATGAACCGAGTCATATTTTAAAAGATTTTTTGTCATATCTCTTGAACTTGTATCATTTACCGCTACAAGTTCGACTTCCTCTCTTTTTGTAATAATCCTGGCAGCACATCTACCGATTCTGCCAAATCCATTGATAGCAACCTTGAGTGCCATTATCATCCTTTAAAAAAAATATTGAGATATTTTAGTATAATTTGGTTTAAATATGGTTTTAAAGGATATCTTTTGCAAAAAGAGCAAAAACTGAATATCGCAATTTTCGGAGGGAGTTTCGACCCGCCTCATATAGGACACGAAATGATAGTCAAAAAGGCTCTGGAAGAGCTGGATATTGATATGCTCTATGTAGTGCCTACATATTTAAACCCTTTTAAAAACAGTTTCAATGCACCGCCTAAGAGAAGATTTGAGTGGCTGAAAAAACTTTTTAAAAGTTATGATAAAGTAAAAATTTGTGATTTTGAAATAAAACAAAAAAAAGCTGTCCCGACCATAAAAACAGTAGAACACTTTTATAAAAATTACAATATAGACAAGCTTTATCTTATAATCGGTGATGACAATCTGGAAAATTTACACAAATGGAAAGAGTATGAGAAACTAAAAGAGTTAGTTATTTTTGTAGCTGCCACAAGAAATAAAAAAGAGTATCCAAAAAACTTGAAAATTTTAGAGATATCTGCTAATATTAGCTCCACAAAACTTAGAGAAAATTTAGATACAAGATATCTACCTGCTTCTATCTCAAAAGATATTATAAAATATTACAAGGAACATAATGAACGATAAAATTGATTTGATTACAACTTTAATAGATGAAAAAAAAGGCGAAAATATACAAGTTTTCGATATGAAAGAGAAGGGTTATTTTGTAGATAGTGTCATAATAACCACAACTTTGGGCGACAGGCACGGTGCAGCACTACTTGATGCATTAAAAACTGCACTTAAAGATGCAAAAGAACACATCATAGCCGTAGAAGAGAGTGATGACTGGATAGTGATTGATTTGGGAGATACTCTTATACACTTAATGACGCCCGAATACAGATCTAAATACAATATAGAAGAGTTTTTGGATAATTACAAATTGGAAAAGATAGACCGGGAGGGATAAGAAATTACATCTTATCCTTGGCCTGTATCCCCATAAGTCTAAGACCTACTCTTATGCTAAGAGATGAAAGAGCAAAGACTTTTAAAAGCTTCTCTTCATCTTTTGAGCCTATTACCTTTTGTTCATTGTATG
>JALVWW010000028.1:1354-4735 GCA_027023175.1 Campylobacterales bacterium | reverse complement strand
TTAAAGGTGAGCCGGAGCCTTTTGTGATGGAGATACCGCCTTATAGATTTCCCTCTATGAAGTCTCTTTTTATGGATCTATGGATAAAAACAAAAATGTTTTTAAAAAAAGCTGGAACTTTTATAGCAGTTGCCGCAATGATTATATGGTTTTTAAGCACTTATCCACACCATCCTCAGATCAAGCAAACCTATGAAAAAAAGATAGAGTTGACTCAAGATAAAGTAAAAAAAGAGTTGTTGCAAAATGAGTTAAATGCTAAATTGCTTGAAAATAGCTACTTAGGAGTCATAGGAAAAGCTATCAATCCCTTCTTTAAACCTTTGGGATTTGACTGGAGGATGACAGTTTCTATAATAGCGGGACTTTCTGCTAAAGAGGTTGTGGTTTCTACAATGGGTACGCTTTATGCAGTAGGAGGTAGCGGAGAAAACCAAGGGCTTGTTCAAAAAATGAGAGAAAATATAGACTTTAAAGCAGCGGTTGCTCTTATCATTATCATTATGATATACTCTCCTTGTCTTGCAGCTATGAGTACTTTTTATGCCGAAATTCCTCAATGGCTATGGAGAACTTTTTATACCATATATCCAAATATTTTAGCTTGGTTTTTTGCTTTTTTGGTGTATAATATTTTAAAAGTTTTGGGATATTAGGAGTAGATTTGAAGTTAAGTGAACTTGAAAAAGGACAAAAAGCTATCATCAAAGAGATAAATTTGCCTGAAGAATTAAAGCAAAGACTTCAATCTATGGGATTGGTCAAGGATGAACTTATACATATATGTAGAGTAGGTTTTTTACGAGGGAGTTTTTATATTAAGTTTTCATGTGATTCTTGTATCATTATCAGCAAAAATGAAGCTGAGCAGATAGAAGTAGAATTACTCAAAAAAGGTCATCAGCACAGATGGGGAAAAAAGAGATTTGTTGATAATTGTATGAGTTGCTGTGGAGATGATGCTGATTAGCCATCGGCTTTTTTCTCTTCCTCTTCATTTATGATGGAGTCATCATATGGATCTAAGTGTGCGGTAATGCTCCAAATGCTTTCTTTATCCAATTCTTTTATCTTGTCTTCAATGCTATCTGATATTCTGTGAGCTTCCAAGAGTGAAATGTCAGGAGTCATAACTAAATGAACATCTACAAAGTTTGTTTTCCCTGATCTTCTTGTTTTTAAAAAGTGATAGTCTGTAATTCCATTCGTACTTATGATAATATCCTTGATCTTTTCTACTATCTCTTGGTCAAGTGCAACATCCAATAGCATCAAAACACCATCTTTAATGATCTCGTAAGCTGAGTAAATGATATATATAGCTATAGCACCACCAAAAATGGAGTCAATGACCTGGATACCGGTAAAATGTATAAGAACAAGTGCGAGTAAAATTGCACCGTTGCTATAAATGTCAGTTTTATAATGAAGAGCATCAGAGCGGATTACAAGATTGTTTGTCTTTTTTGCTACATAGTTTAAAAAAATCACCAAGCCTACTGTTAAAACTATGGATATGCTCATAACTATGATAGAGGTATTAAGCATAGTAGTAACTTCATGATTTAATGCTTTTTTGATAGCTTCATAAAGTATAAAAAGTCCGGACATTGTTATAACAGTTCCTTCTATAACTGCCGCTAGTGCCTCTATCTTTCCTTTTCCATAGTTAAACTCATCATCTGCGGGTTGTTCAGACTTGGTAATGGCAAAAAGATTAAAAGCTGAAACTATTAAGTCTAAAACAGAGTCGATAGCACTAGCCAAAACCGAAACAGAACCGCTAAGTATCCCAATAGCAAGTTTTATAATGATTAAAATTGTTGCAACACTACTTGAAACGATAGTAGCTTTTTTTTCTAAAGTCAATTTTTATCCTTTTTATCTATATCCTTAACTTAGCAAACCTTTGCATAGTAGAACAATGCAAACTTCCATGCTCTCTTATAAGAGTATTGGAATCTATTGGAATTATATCTATTTTTGGATAAAAGTTTTCAAAAATATCAATAACTTTTTTATCATATTTATCATTATAAACCGGAAGAAGTAGTGCTTTATTTATAAAAAGAAAGTTTAGATAAGTTGCGGGAAGTCTCTCTTTGTTGCGATATATTGGATGTGGCAAGGGTAGAGGGATGAGCTTAAAGTCTGTTTTTTGAAGCTCTTTTTCCATTTTATCCAACTCTTTAAAGTGTTCATCATTTTTATCATAGCATTTCACATAAGCAATAGTATTTTTATCCAAAAATCTTGCCAAAGTATCTATATGTGAGTCTGTGTCATCGCCTACTAAATTACCGTTTTCAAGCCAGATAATCTTTTTGATGCCAAATAAACCTTTCAATCTCTTTTCTATCTCTTTTTTTGAATATGTTGGGTTTCTGTTTGGGTTTAAGAGACACTTTGAAGTAGTAAGTAGCACCCCATCTCCATTGGTGTCGATACTTCCGCCTTCTAAAACAAGATCTTGTTTGATGAGTTTATTTGAAAAGATACCGTTTTTATAAAGAGTATAGTTTAGTTTATTATCAAGTTTGGCATCAAATTTATCACCCCACCCGTTAAATATAAAATCATAAGAGACAATTTTATCATCTATAGCTACATCTATAGCCCCATAATCCCTTATCCAAGTATCATTTGTTTTAGCTTGAGTAAAGATGATATTGCTATTTGTTATATCTTTTAGCTCATTTTTAACTGACTTAATATCATCGCAAACAACCAAACACTTTTCATATAGCGATATAGCTTTTATGATTTCTTTGTAACTCTTTTTAACTTCATCAAGACAACAAGTCCAATCACTTTTTTCATGAGGATAAGCAACCATAACACCCTCTTGCCTCTCCCATTCAGCAGGTAATCTTTTAATTACAGTGTCAAAATCCAACTCTATCATACTCTACACTTTTAGTCCATATAATTTCAAAACTTTTTAATTTACTATCCAAAAAGCTTTTTTCTAAATTTTCAAACATTTTATCTTGTGTCAATCCAACTTTTGCTTCTTTATTAGCTGTATTATAGCTGGTTTTGGCTTATTAGTAGGTTTTTTTGTGAAAGGATTTGGGATTGTAGTTAACTCTTTGATTTTTTTCCATTATGGTATAATAAAAATCTTTAACTGACCTTACGCACCATATCATAAACTGAGCGAAAAAGAGAAAGTGTTATATGCAAAGTGGAGGTTTTTCAGCATAGCCTTTAGCTTGTGAAAGTTCTCCAGTTTTTAAAAAGAGGAGTTTATCAGATAAAAAATGGAAAAATTTTTTAAAAACAGAAGTATAAATCAAGCCAATATCGTAAGTATTGTTTTTTCTGCCACATTTGCTCTCATACTTATATTTCTTATGGCATACAATAGCTATAAAGAGT
>JALVWW010000028.1:0-1254 GCA_027023175.1 Campylobacterales bacterium | reverse complement strand
AGATAAAAAATGGAAAAATTTTTTAAAAACAGAAGTATAAATCAAGCCAATATCGTAAGTATTGTTTTTTCTGCCACATTTGCTCTCATACTTATATTTCTTATGGCATACAATAGCTATAAAGAGTACCAAGAAGATGTTAAAAAGATAAAAAAAGAGTATCTTGCCAAGCAAAAAGAGATCATCAAAAAAGAGACAAACAGAGCACTGAAGTTTATCCGATACAAACAGTTGCACTCCAACGGAAAGAGTCAAAAAGAGTTACAAAAAGAGATCGTTGATGCCATAGAAAATATGAGAAATGAAAGAGACGGAACAGGGTATATATTTATCTATACATTTGACGGAGTAAATATAGCTGATCCTATACTAAAACAAAATGCAGGTAAAAATTTGATCAATTTTAAAGACCCTACCGGCAAAAGAGTAATATATGAGCTTATAAAAGTATCAAAACAAAAAGATGGAGGCTATGTAAAGTATGTGTGGAACAAACCCATTGTAAATATTCTGGCTCCAAAAATATCTTATGCAAAAGCTTACAAGCCTTGGCGATGGATGGTGGGTAGCGGGATATATCTGGATGATATCCAAAAAGTACTTACCAAAAAACAGCAAGAGTATGATAAAAAAATGCTTCATTACTTTATACAGATTTTACTTTTTGCAGTTATTTTGTTTGCGGGAAGTATGCTGGTATATAGATATGTTACCTATCTTATCACTAAAGATATAGGTTATATGCAAAAAAAGTTTGAATCCGTCTTTTATAACTATGATATGATAGATATCGAAAAGATTATATTTAAAGAGTTTAAAGAGATTTCACTTTATGCTAACAGGATGATACTTGAGAGTAAACAAAAAAGCAAAGCCTTGAAGGAGTTAAACGAAACACTTGAAAAAAGAGTGGAACAAAAGACAATAATGCTTGAATTTGCCAAAAACAGAGCTGAAAATCTCTTAAAAGCCCAGGATAAGTTTATAAAAAATGCCATTCATGAGATAAACACACCGCTTAGTATCATTTTGGCAAATATAGAACTGTACAACCTAAAATATAAAAAGAACAGATATCTTACAAAGATAGAAGCGGGTATAAAAATCATTCACAACATTTATAATGACTTAAGTTATCTTGTAAAAAAAGATAGAGTTACATATGCTCCAAAAGAGATAAATTTTTCAAAATTTTTAAAAGAGAGAGTAAGTTTTTTTACAGATGTGGCAACAGGTAACTCTTTGGAGTTTGAA
>JALVWW010000027.1 GCA_027023175.1 Campylobacterales bacterium | reverse complement strand
AAAACCCTTCCACCATACAGGCCCCTGCTTTATCTCTCCATTCACCACTTTTGATATAATTATCCAAATCCCTTTCATCAAACTTTGCAAAAATATATTTTGTTTGAGACAAATCCGTAAAGCTAAACTCACTGCTTTTATACATCATACAAGTAAGTATATCTACCTCACTGCCGCTTTGTTTTAAAAGTATCTCTCTAGCTTCTTTTTCATCTTTTGCTTTTCTTAAAATTTGCTCTTTGGCTGATACAACAGTATCGGCACAAAGCAAAGGGGTATCCAGGCCATAAACTTGCTCACAGGTTTCCATTTTTCCTTTACAGGCTTGATAGACAAAACTTTTCGGCTGATTTGTTTTTATACTTTCCTCGTTGAAACTACAACTTTTTTGCTCAAACTCTACGCCAAAATCCTTTAGTATCTTTGCTCTGGTTGGAGATGAAGAAGCCAATACAAGCATTACAATCCTCTCAATATTACACCAAAATAAATAGCTACAAACCCTAAAAATATATTTAATGGTAAAAGATAGTTACTGATGGTAAATATACTCTCTGCCGTACTTTCAAGATCACCTTTTAAAAATTGTCTTGCAGCTGCATTTCTTTTTCTGTAAATGTAGATAAAATTCAGCGCCATCAAAGTCCAAACAGCTTCTTTTATATGAACAAGTATATAAAGCGAAGGGGAAGAGTGCTTGAAATCAAGCCCCAAGCTCATAAATGTTCCCGTTATTGCAATAAGTATCATAAAAATCATTGCAAAGTTTAAAAGTCTCTGCATAATTTCAAGCGTCTTGGCAAGCTTTAATTTTACCTCTTGAATAGTGGCAACACTGGGTGCAACGACAAATTTAACAACTATCATGCCTCCTATCCAGATAACAGCTGAAATAACATGTAAAAATACAATACATCTTCCATAATTTGTAAAAAAATCTATAAAAAATTCTCTCATAGTTCACATCCTATAATCAATAAAATTTTTATATACAAATTTTTCATTTTTCATTTTTCATTTTTAATTCTACATACTCTTTTGCTTTTTTTATAGCTGTATCCAGTTTTGAAGCATCTTTTCCGCCGGCTTGGGCGAAGTCATCTCTTCCTCCGCCGTTTCCACCAAGCACAGGTGCTACTTCTTTTATCCATGCTCCGGCTTTTACATCTACATTTTTAACTCCGCTTGCAATTAAAACTTTATCACCCTTTTTTTGAAACAGCATAACAGCAACTTTGTCCATTTTATTTTTATACTCATCTATCAAGCTTTTTATATCACCTGCTTCAACTTCGGCAACTATAAGGTTGGCTTCACCGATTTTTTGAATATTTACATCCTTTTTTGAACTGCTTAAGAGTTTATTTATCTCATTTTTTTGCTCATTTATTTTATCTTTGAGTCTTTTTATACCGATGTGAGGGTCTTTGTTTTTAACCTCTTCGCAAATGAGTGCATACTCTTGGATATACTTTTTGGAGTATTCATAAGCGGCTTTTCCACATACTGCTTCCACTCGCCTGACTCCTGCACTCACACCACTCTCTTTCGTGATATAAAATGAATTTATCTCAGATGAATTTTTTACATGTGTTCCGCCGCAAAGCTCTTTGCTGACTTCACCAAAACTGACAACTCTAACCTCATCGCCGTATTTTTCACCAAAAAGTGCCATTGCTCCACTTTTTTTGGCATCTTCGATATTCATTACATCCGTTTGAGACGAAATTGCTCTTTGGATAATGGAATTTACCATATCCTGAACTTTTTCTATCTCGCTTGAACTCATTGCCTTTGGATGAGAAAAATCAAATCTAAGCTTATCTTTTAGTACCAAACTTCCTGCTTGATTGACATGCTCACCTAACACTTTTTTAAGAGCAGAGTGCAAAAGGTGAGTGGCTGAGTGATGCTTTTGTATCTCGACTCTACTTTCATCAACTCTTGCTTCATAAATTTCACCGCTTTTTATATCTTCTAAAGCTTTGATTTGAGATAAGTTTAAATCAAAAAACTTTTGGGTGTCTAAAACTTTTGCTACTCTTTTATCATCTTTTAGTAACTCTCCGCTATCTCCGCACTGTCCGCCACTTTCAGCATAGAATGGAGTTTTATCCAGCAAAACCCATCCTTTTTCATCTTTTTTTATGCTATCAACTATTTTAAAATTTTCATCAAGCAGTGCAAGAGTTTTTGACTTGGCTTTTATGCTTTCATATCCTACAAACTCATTTAAACCAAATTTTTCCAAAAGCTCTTTAAATTCTCCCTCTTTTGCTCTGTCTCCACTTCCTTTCCAAGAGGCTTGAGATCTTCTTTTTTGCTCACCCATCAACTCTTCAAACTTTTGTATATCGACACTTTTGCCGACCTCTCTTAGCATATCGGCAGTCAAATCAAGCGGAAAACCAAAAGTATCATAAAGTTTAAAAGCAACCTCTCCGCTAAAAACATCTTTTGTATTTTCAAGCTCTTTTTCAAAAAGTTCTAGACCGCTACTTATGGTAGAGAGAAAATTATTTTCCTCATTTTTTATCATCTCTTTTATGCTCTCTTTTTTCTCAACGATATATGGATAAGCTCCACCCATTATATCCCCAAGGGTATCTACAAGTCTATACATAAAAGGCTCTTTTATACCGAGTAAATATCCGTGTCTTACCGCTCTTCTTAGTATCCTTCTTAACACATACCCTCTACCCTCTTTGTCAAAAGTAACTCCTTGCGCAAGCAAAAATGTAACACTTCTTATATGATCGGCTATAACTCTATAACTTGCACCACTTTCATAAATATAAGGTTTTTTGCAAATTTGTGCTACTTGATTGATAAGAGGCATAAAAAGCTCAGTATCATAGTTGCTAGGAACACCTTCAAGTACCGCTGTAACTCTCTCTAGCCCCATTCCTGTATCGATAGAGGGTTTTGGAAGTGGAGTTAAAGTGCCGTCTTTACTTCTTTCATACTGCATAAAGACAAGATTCCATATCTCTAAAAACCTATCACCCTCTCCTCCCATATAATCCTCTTCAGAGTTAAAGTGTTCGGCTCCCTGGTCATAAAATATCTCGCTACAAGGTCCACAAGGTCCGGTATCTCCCATTTGCCAAAAGTTATCTTTATCACCAAATCTAAGTATCCGTTCACTTTTGACAAATCTCTTCCAAATCTCCTCAGCCTCATCATCACTCTCATGAACCGTTACCCAAAGCTTCTCTTTTGGAAGTTTTAAAACTTCAGTAACAAACTCCCATGCATACTCAATAGCTTTATCTTTGAAATAATCCCCAAAAGAGAAGTTTCCAAGCATTTCAAAAAATGTGTGATGCCTGTTGGTATAGCCAACATTTTCTAAATCATTATGTTTTCCACCCGCTCTTATACAAGTTTGAGATGATGTAGCTCTTGGAGGATTTGGGGTAGGCACTTCACCTGTAAATATAGACTTAAACTGCACCATACCGGCATTGACAAACAAAAGTGTCGGATCATCCGGCACCAAAGGCGCACTGGGATAAATTTTGTGCCCCTTGCTTTCAAAAAACTTTAAAAATTCCTCTCTGATATCCATAATTTATTTCCTGTTGTTTATTTAAAGGTTGATTTTATCAAAAAAATATTGATAGTATATTTAAGTATAAGTGTAATTTAATTTTTATTGTATCCAAAAAGTAGCTAATTTATATCCTTGGTCGGTTTTGCAAAAAGATATCCTTGAGAGTAGTCGATACCTAACTCTTTGACTATTTTATACACTTCTTCATTGTCAACAAATTCAGCTATGGTTTTTATACCTAAATTTTTTGAAAAGTGCACAATACTCTCAACTATAACTCTTTTAGATCTATCAGTATGTATATCTTTTATCAAAGAGGCATCTATCTTTACAAAGTCAACATTTAGCTTAACCAAATGGTTAAAGTTAGAGTAACCTGTACCAAAATCATCTATGGCAATTTTACATCCATATTCTTTTATGCTTTTAATAAAACTCTCTACCAGCTCATAGTCAGCTAAGTTTTCAGATTCTACCAATTCTATTATAACTCTATTACCACATTGATATTTCTTTAGGTGTTCTGTAAGCAGGTTTACTACTTTTTTATTTTTAATATCTTCAAAGGTTAGATTGATGGAAAATTCACAATTTGTATCTTTAAACTTTTCAAAAGTTTTTTTTATCATAACTTTTGTTAATTTTGTATATATTTTAGCTTTTTTTGCATATTCTAAAAAAAAGTATGGCGAAATTAACTCTCCATTATCTATCATTCTTATCAGTGATTCATATTTTGTTATTTTACTTAAATTATTATCCCATATACCCTGGTAAACAGCTTCAAAACGATCCTCTTTTAAAGCTTTTCTGATTTTAGAAACTATTTTTATATTTTTTCTTATCTGTTGCGATAAATCAGGCAAATCATTATATATAGTGGCAGCATTATTTGTATATTTATTCTCTTTTAGTGCTATATGAGCCTGTTTATAAACTTCATAAGTAGCACCATAAGCAACACCGCAAGAAAGAAGCAGTGTGAGAGTATCACCCAAGACACTAAACTCTTTTTGCTCCAACTCATTTATCATGCTATAAATCTGCTCTCTTGTTCCATTGTCAAGCTCTTGCTTACACAATATAGCAAATTCATCGCCACTTATCCTATATACATTTGAGTGTCTATCTCTTAACTCTTTTGCAAAATCTTTTAGTAATTTATTGCCTCTTTCAAATCCATAAAAATCATTAATATCTGAAAAACCCTCTATGTTTATCAATATTAAAGTAACTTTTTCTTTTTGCAAAGATAAATCATAAAGTAAAGAGGTCATATTCTTAACTCTTGTTAACATATCTATGGATTGTTGTCGTATAACCTTGGTTCTCTCAACAAATTTAGTTATATCAACCCCTGAAGAGATATACTCTACTATTTTTCTATCTTCATCTAAGATAGGCATTATTGTTGACTTTATATAGTATGTTTTACCATCTTTGGTACGATTTTTCATCATACCTGTCCAAACCTTTTTTGAAGTTATCGTTCTCCATAATTCTCTATGAAATGCGGGATTAATATCCGGATGTTTAATAATACGATGGTTTTGCCCTAAAAGCTCATCTCTTGAATATCCTGTAAGCTTACAAAAGTGATCATTGACATATATAATTTTACCGCTTTTATCAGTTTTGGTTACTATTGCGGTCAAATCTAAAAGTTCTCTATATTGTTCTAATATGTCCATAATTCCTACACCTCACAAACTAAATCAAATGATTTCTGACATCCTAATAATAAAGCAGTAATTATATCAAAAACTATCTTGAATTAGGATAATAAAAAGCCAAAACCAAATCAAAGCAAAATGCATCTATTTGTAAAAACCCCATGATGCTACAAATATCTTCTGTTATATAGAAATATTTTATTAATTTTAGGTAAAAAAAATTTTACCTTCATTTTATAATTTTAAAACAATTTTAGAATTTATATGATATACTTTTGCATAAAAAAACTTAAAGGAGTAGAAATGCTAAAGAAAACATTACTTATAGCTGCAGTCTCAGCTGGTCTTATGGCAAGTGTTGTCAAGATGGATCTCAATGCCAAATATCCGGCTACCAACTTTCATACAAAAGGTGCTGTAAAATTTGCTAAATTGGTGGAAAAATATACTAACGGAACTGTAAAGATAACAGTACATGCGGGAAGTTCACTTGTTAAAGGCAACCCTTTAAAAGCGGTAAAAGACGGAACTGTTGCACTAACTGATATGTTTATACCGTTTACTTCAGGCGGTGGAAAAGTTTTCGGTATATCTGCACTACCGTTTATCGCTCATTCATACAGTGATGCATACAGGCTATATCAGATATCAAAGCCTGCTTACAACAAAACTTTTAGAAAATGGAATCAAAAATTACTATATGCGGCTTCTTGGCCTCCAAGCGGACTTTATACTAAAAAACCTATAAAAAGCATAGCTGACTTCAAAGGTTTAAAAACAAGAACTTATGATAAAAACTCTGCAACTTTCATCAATATGGCAGGTGGTAATGCTGTAGCTTTAGCTTGGGGTGAAGTTTACTCAGCTCTAAGAACCGGCTTGGTTAACTCAGTCGTTACCTCTTCAGCTTCTGGAAAAGATGGTAAATTTTGGGAGGTTTTAAACTACTTTACCAAGATAAACTATGCTTATCCTTTACAGGCGGTTACTATCAATCTTGACTACTGGAATAGCCTAAGTGCCGCTCAGCAAAAAGCTATACTAAAGGCTGCAAAAGAGATGGAGAAGTATCAGTGGGAAGCTTCTAAAAAAGAGGATGCAATTGCACTAAAAACTTTAGCCGAACACGGTATGAAGATAGAAGAAGCAACACCTGAGCTTAAAAAGAGCCTAGATAAAATCGCAGATAAAATGCTAAAGAACTTCTTAGATAATGCCTCTCCAATGATCAAAAAAATCTTTGAGGAATATAGAAAATAAAAATACAAATGAAACTTTCATGTTTTAAAATATCAGCAAATCATGAAAGTTTCTCTTGCTAAAAAAATAATATCAAAAAGGAATTTTCAAGCAAATGAAATCTTTTTTAAAGTTTAATGATAAGCTCCAAAACTTTGGAGCTTATCTCTCTTCGTTTTTATTTATAGCACTCACTATTTTGATAGTTACCGAGATAGTTTCAAGATCTTTTTTCAATGTATCTACTATGATAGCCGGGGAATACAGTGGATATTTTTATCTTGCTTCAGTATTTTTTGGACTTGGATATACATTTAAAGAAGATGGACATATCAGGATAACCATCCTAACATCCAAACTACCTACCAAAGGAAAAAAAGCGATAGATATATTTGCAGGTACTATTACACTAGCTCTTTTGCTTTTTATTCTTTATTATACAATTAAAATGGTAATAGAGAGTTACAGATTTGATATGGTTAGTGAAACAGTTTCTGAAACCCCGATATATCTTACACAGCTTGCACTACCGGTTGGTTTGTTGATGTTTAGTATCGCAGTTTTAGCTTTTATATTTAAAAGGCTCAAATATGATAAGTGATCCTCTGCTACTTACCATTGTTTTAATGGTTATAATGTTTACATATCTTCTTTCATCCGTCTGGATAGCAGTATCGTTGATGCTTACAGGCTTTACGGGGATGCTCATATACAAAGTTCACTTGCCTCCAAATATGAGCATATTTACCAAAATAGGAGACCTCTTAAGTCAATCACTTTATGATACACTAAACTCTTGGTCACTAGCTGCTCTTCCTCTTTTTATACTTATGGGAGAGATACTTTATAGAAGTTCTATCTCTGATAGACTTCTTACAGGTCTTATGCCGTGGCTCAATAAAATTCCGGGTAAACTTTTACATATAAATGTAGCGGCTTGTTCTCTTTTTGCCGCAGTTTCAGGCTCATCTGCGGCTACTACGGCAACAGTCGGCAAGATAACATTAGCTGAGCTTAAAAAAAGAGGATACAAAAAGTCTTTGGCTATCGGTTCACTTGCGGGAAGCGGAACTTTGGGATTTTTGATACCTCCGAGTCTTATCATGATCATTTACGGGGTTTTAGCTGATGTTTCTATCGGTAAACTTTTTATAGCAGGAATACTACCGGGGCTTTTGCTGGCCTCTTTATATTCAGGCTATATAATGATCATTTCAACTCTTGATAAAAGCTCTGTTCCAAAAGTAGAAGATAATTTTACATGGAGCGATAGAGTAAAATCATTAAGGGATTTAATCCCTACATTTTTACTTATCGCTGTAGTTTTAGGAAGTATTTACGGTGGTTTTGCCACACCTACCGAAGCTGCTGCTCTTGGAGTTTTGGGTTCAGTTATATTGGCGATTTATTTTAAAACATTCTCGTTAAAACTTTTTAAAGAGTCCCTCTTTAACTCAGTTAAAACTACTGTTATGATAAGTTTTATCATTGCAGGAGCTGGATTTTTATCTCAAGTAGTGGGATTTTTAGGAATTGCAAGGGCTATAAGTGAGTATATTGCCTCACTTCATCTATCACCATATCATCTTATACTTGTTGTGGGGATTATGTATATATTTTTAGGTATGATACTTGACGGTATCTCTATAGTTGTTATGACTTTGCCGATAGTTTTACCTATCATAACGGCTGCAGGTTTTAGTCCTCTTTGGTTTGGTATATTTTTAGTATTTATGGTGGAGCTTTCTCAAGTTACTCCACCGGTTGGCTTTTCTCTTTTTGTGATACAGTCGATTTCGGGTGAAAAGATAGGATATATCGTAAAAGCTACAATGCCGTTTTTTATTATCATGCTTTTAGCGGTTGTTATCATCACACTCTTTCCTGATATTGCATACTATCTTCCCTCAAAAATGATAGGAAAGTAAAATGATAAAGTTAAATAGTGACTTGGGTGAGGGTTTTGGAGCTTATAAAGCCGGTAATGATGAAGAGATCATGCGATATATAGATATGGCAAATTTGGCTTGTGGATTTCATGCCGGAGATCCGCTTATCATGTCAAAAGCTATCAAAGAGGCTAAAAAAAATTCTATCCTTATAGGGGCACATCCGGGATATCAAGACCTTGTAGGTTTTGGCAGAAGAAGCATAGAGTATAAAAAAGATGAACTCCAAGCTATCATCATATATCAAATAGGAGCTCTTAGAGCATTGGCTTTGTCTTGCGGATATGATATAAGCTATGTAAAACCTCATGGAGCTTTATATAACGATATGATGAAAAATGAGGAAATTTTTACCACTATCGTAGAAGCTCTTAGCTCTTATGATAAAAAACTAAAACTTATGATACTTTCATCTTCAAAAAATGAAATATATCAAAATATTGCTAAAAATTTCGGCATAAGCCTTATATATGAAGCATTTACCGATAGAGCATACAAAGATGATGGATTTTTGGTATCAAGAAAAGAGAACAACTCTGTCTTACATGATGTAAAAGCTATCATCAAAAGAGTAGAGATGCTAGTACAAAATGGCTATATAGAGTCTATCACAGGTAAAAAACTCTACTTAAAGGTTGACTCTTTGTGTGTTCATGGAGATAACGAAGAAGCACTTTTGATAACAAAATCGATAAGAGAGTATTTGGATAGTGTAAAATGAAATTCTCATGTTTCAAATATTTATATAAAATAAAAATCATGAGAATTTCTCTTGCCAAAGGCAAAGCTTTAGTGTGAGGGTGTAGCGAAGTGGAACTCCGCAACAAAGTGAGGACAATTGGAAAGGAGCTTTGCTTCTTGGAAAGGAGACTATTAAATGAAATTTGAAGTATCTTCGGTTGATTCGGTTATAGTATATTTTGCCGATGAGATAAGTGAAGATGTTTTAAAAAAAGTCTCTTTTTACTATAAATCTCTAAAAAATCTTCAAGAAAGTAGCCTTATTTCTATCATTCCCTCATATACAAGCATCTATATAAGATATGATATATTTAAGTTTGATTCTCAAAGTATTATCTCTTTTTTAAAAGACGAATTTTCAAGCTTTAAATATGACAAAAATGACAATCAACTTGTAAAAACCGTAAATATCCCTGTTTACTACTCTAAAGAGAGTGGATTGGATTTGAAAAGATTATCAATAGAAAAGAATTTAAGCATAGATGAGATCATCTCTCTTCACTCAAGTAAAACATATCTTGTATATGCAGTCGGCTTTATGCCGGGTTTTGCATATCTGGCAAAAGTTGATAAAAAATTGCAAACTCCAAGACTCAAACATCCAAGAGATATAATACCTAAAGGTAGTGTAGCCATAGCAGATACCCAAACAGCGGTATATCCCAAAGAGAGTCCGGGAGGTTGGAATATCATAGGAAGAACTCCCATAGAGCTTTTTAACCCAAACTCTAAAGAGCTTTCACCCTTTGAGATAGGATACAAAGTCAAATTTAGTCCCATTTCCAAAAAAGAGTACCAAAAAATGGGTGGAAAACTATGAAAATGTTTGAAGTGTTAAATGAAGGTATCATTGCCACTTTTCAAGATAACGGGAGATTTGGTTATGATGATATAGGTGTTTCAAACAGCGGTGCTAGTGATGAACTCTCATATTATCTTGCAAATAGACTCTTAAACAATCCTCCAAATTCCCCTACAATAGAATTGAGTATAGGAAAATTAAAACTTAAAGCTTTAAATAGTACAAGAGTTAGTATAGCCGGAGCCAATACAAGAGCAAAACTAAATTCTCAAATTATGAAAAATTGGAGATGCTTTCCTGTAAAAGAGGGGGATATTTTAGAGTTTGGTTATGCGGTTGACGGGCAACTAAGCTATATAGCGGTTGAGGGAGGATTTGAGTGTAAAAAGATACTCTCTTCCGTTTCAGTTAGCAGACACTTAGGAACTCCTATAAAAAAAGGTGATATTTTATATGCCGACCCATCAAACAATAAACAAAAATCATTTTTTTCTTCAAAAATTGTACCGACTTTTGGATTTAAAGAGCTTGAGCTTAGATTTGTAAAAGGGTATCAGCATAAATGGTTTGATATAAAACAGTTTATCTCTTCAAATTTTAAAGTATCAAATAGATACAATAAAATGGGCTACCAACTAGAAGGAGATAAAATCTTTCCTCTCTATAATGAACTCATTTCCGAAGCCATAGCTTTTGGAGCTATCCAAATCACTTCAGCAGGTCAGCCGATAGTGCTTTTAAAAGATAGACAAACCATAGGAGGTTATCCGAAAATCGGCTCAGTTTTACCGATGGATTGCTTTAAACTTTCTCAATGCGGAGCTAATACAAAGATAAAGTTTAAAGAGGTTTCATTAACTGAAGCTACAAAACTTACAAAAGCTTTTTATAACAAACTTAAAAGCATCTAATCAATACTAAGGGCATCTCTAAATAATCTTATGTAAAGTAGTTGCCTTTTGCATCCATATCTCTATAGCTTCCCAGTTTTCATGCTCGATAAGTTCTCTTATCTTTTGCATCTCTTTTTCAAAAAGGTCTATGGAGTTTAAGAGGTTGTTTTTATTTTGCTTAAAAACATCACTCCACATCACAGGGGAACTTTTTGCAATCCTGCTCATATCTCTAAAACCGCCTCCCGCAAGTGCCAGGATGCTCATAGGATCTTCTTGAGACATTACCGTATTGGCCAATGAATAACTAATGGCATGAGGCAAATGTGAAATAAATGCAGCATGCCTGTCATGCTCTTTAGCACCCATATAAAAGATATTCATACCCAGTTTTTTGTAAAGCTCTTCTGTTCTATTCTTGTGAAGTTTGTCATTCCTCTGTGTATCGCACAAAACTACGGTATTACCGTCATAAAGACCTTTAAAAGCAGCAGTCGGTCCATACTTTTCAGTACCACACATCGGGTGGGAGGCTACAAAATTTTTCTCTATCTCTTTTGGAGTAAGCTCTACTATCTTTTGTTTTGTACTACCCATATCAACTACTGTTGTATTAGTATCTATATCTTTCAGCTTTGGTAATATTTTTACAATTGCATTAACCGGAATACATAAGAAAATCATATCACATTTTTTTATATCTTCAAGTCTTGCTATCTCATTTACAAGTCCAAATTCTAAGGCTTCTTCACAATGTGATATATTATGGTCAACTCCTAAAACTTTTTTTGCTATTTTTTTATCTTGCAAATCAAGTCCCAAAGAGCCTCCCATCAGTCCAAGTCCAACAATTCCTACTGTCATAAAACAACCTCTTTATAATCTTTTTAAAATATATTTGGTATTATACCACTTTTATATACAACAATAAGGCAATACATGAAACTTTTTAAAATCTTCCTCACTTTATCTGCAATTTTTACCATATATCTAAATGCAACAACAATCAAAAGTATAAAATTTGACGGACTTATACATATTTCCAATCAAATTGCAAAAGAGATGCTTGGTTTTGGTGTCGGAGATGAGTTAGATATAAATAAAATAGATACATCAATTGCCAAATTTTATGAACAAAATTACTTTAAAGATATATGGGTTAGCGAAAAAGATGGTGTTTTAACATACCATTTTGTAGAAAAACCGGTTATTGCCCAAGTTGAAATAAAAGGTTATGAAGATAAAAAAGATGATATAAAGAATATGATAGATGTCAAAAAGGGTGATATTTATGATGAAGACAGCATAAATAATGCCAAAAACCAAATACTTTCATACCTTGAAAGTAAAGGATACTATGACAGTATAGTTGAAACAAAAACCCAAAAGTTAAACAAAAACAGCTTGAAACTTGACTTTATCATCAGTAGAGGTGAAGAGATAATCATAAAAAAAGTCCATATGTACGGTAGTAAAAATATAGACTACAGCGATGTCAAATCAAGTATAGTAAACAGGCAAAAACAATTTTTAGGATGGCTATGGGGAAGAGATGATGGTAAGCTTAAAATTGACCAGTTAAAATATGACAGTGCCAGGATAAAAGACTACTATATGAGAAAAGGCTATCTTGACGCTAAAGTAAGTACACCTTTTTTAAGAACATATTTTGAAGACTATAAAGCAGATCTCTCTTATCTTATCAATGAAGGAACTGTTTACACCATCAAGTCAGTTAAATTCTCCCTTGCCGAACCTGTCATAAAGATAGAAAAGCTAAAAGAGGATTTGAAACTGCACAGCGGTAAAATATTTAATGTGGATAAATTAAGAAAAGACATAACCAAGATAAAACATAAAATTGAAGACTTGGGATATGCGTATGCAAAAGTCTTTCCGGATATCAAACAAGATAAAAAGAAACATACTGCAACTATCATATACAAAATTTACCCGGGACAGATAGTATATATAAATGATGTTCAAATTTCCGGCAATACAAGAACGATAGATAGAGTTATAAGAAGAAGTGTATATCTAGCTCCCGGAGATAGATACTCATACACTGATTTTAAAGACTCTATAACTGAACTTAAAAAGACTGGGTATTTTAAGGATGTAAAAATACAGAAGAAAAAAGTTGCCGATAATAAAATCACACTTTTTATAAAAGTAATAGAAGCACAAACAGGAAGCATAACTGGTGGTATTGGTTATGGAAGCTATGACGGTTTTATTATAAGTGCCGCAGTATCAGATAGAAATGTTTTTGGTAGCGGCATTGATACATCGGTCAATATTGATTATTCTTCCAAAAGCTTAAAAGGTTCTGTCTCTTTTTACAATCCTAGAGTTTTTGACTCGCATTATAGCCTTGGAGGCTCTTTATACGATACTAGCAATGACTACTATTCATACAATGAAGATAAAGTAGGGGCTAGTTTAAATGTAGGAAGAAGATTTACTAGAACTATTAGTGGAAGTGTAAGTTATAATATTGAACAGTCAAATCTAAGCGATCTTGATAGCTCAATTGATCCAACATTGTACACAGAAGGAACCACAATCAAAAGTGCTATTACAGTTTCAGCCAAATATGATACAACTGATGATTATTTCCTCCCTAGACACGGCATGGAAGTTACTTCATCAATAGAATTTGCTGGAATTGGTGGAGATGAAAAATATATTAAAAATATAGATAAATTTTCATATTTTTACGGTTTAGAAGATTTGATAAATTATGATTTGATTTTAAGATATAAGGCACAATTTAAAATCGCTTTTGATAATGGCAATCTCCCTATAAATGAAAAAATATATATGGGTGGATTATCCAGCGTAAGAGGATATGAATCAAGTTCAATTTCACCTGTAAACAGCTCGGGCTCTTTGATAGGCGGTAAAGAAATGTTTGCAAACTCAATTGAAGCAAGCCTGCCATTGGTTGAATCTATGAGAATGAGAGCACTTCTTTTTATTGACTATGGTTTTATCGGTGAGGATAATCTTGATATAGCTAGAGGCGGTATGGGTATGGGTATAGAGTGGAATTCTCCTTTGGGAGCAATACAACTTATATTTGCTAATCCTATTAATGATAAGCCGGGAGATAGAACATCTACTTTTGAATTTTCAATGGGCAGAAGATTTTAATGATACAACAAACCAAAATTTTATAAAATTTGGGATAAAACAAGCAAGTTAACTCTATTGTAGTATAATTGCCAAAGGAAAAGGTTTATAGAGCTCTTTTATACATTCGCTGCTCAAAAAACATTTTCCTTTTTTTGAATAAACCGTCAGTGTCTCTTCTTTAAAATCAAATTCATAATTCATATCAGATAAATTTTTATGAAGACATTTTGAAAGGGACAAAATAAAACTCAGCCATTGCAGAGTCTTCATATCCGGCAACAGCTCTAAATACTCCTGAAGCCATGCCTCTTTGGGAAGTTTTTTATTTTGATAGAGCGTAATAAAAGCTATCAGTAATTTTTGAGAGTGTGTATATCCATAGTTTAATCCGTTAAGTATCAGATAAAACGAATGTTCATTGTTTCTATAGTAGCTTATACTTGAGCCTATGGAAGAGAGTTTTGCAGATGCTGATAATTCACTTTTATATCTATCATTTATTTGGTGTTTGGCCTTTAAAACATTAAAAAGCTTCAAAGCATCTTTTTTGATAATATTTGCATAATCTTCATTTATCAAAAATCTATCACACAAACTTCTAAGGCTCGGATTGAAATTGGCTGGAAATTTAAAAGCGGAACTTCTTAGTAAATCTTTTAGATAAACACCCTCTCTAACCCCTACTCCACTTGTTATGACCTCTTCTGCACCAAGATAATTCAAAATATTTATAAAAATACTTACACCTTCTCTAAAAGTATCTATTCTATGTTTTTTTATATTATATTTTTTTAGTTTCAATACCGGTGAGGATGCTATTTTTTTCAATAAATTATAATTTTCTTTAAAGCTGTATTCATAGGCATGGAGAGTTTTTAGTGGATAATCTTTGGGCATAAGAAGCTTTGATATCGCCCTTGCAGTTCCTCCTATGGCTATCACTTTTTTTGTTTTAAAGGAGGGTGGGATTTTTACAAACTGCTCTTCTATGAAAGATACAAGCTCTTTGTAGTTTGCCTTTTTATCATAAAAAAGCTCTTTGAGTCTGATAGTTCCTACATCCAATGAAACAGTATCGATGATACGACCCTCTTTTATAAGAGCCAGTTCGGTTGAGCCTCCTCCTATATCTATGGTTACTGCTTCATGTTGCAAAGGTAAAAGATTGAGTGCGGCCATACCTCCAAAATATGCCTCTTTTTTACCGTCTATAACTTTTATATTGATTGATGTTTCTTTTTTTACTTTTTGTAAAAAATAGTCTCTGTTCGGTGCATCTCTGACTGCCGAAGTAGCTACACACAAAATCTTCCTACATTTTAAAGCATTTGCAATGCGCTTAAAATCAAGCAAAGCTTTAAGTGCTCTTTGCATAGCAAATTCTTGGAGACAACCTCCATTTTCATAAGAATTTTCAGAAATTCTGACTCTACTTTTTGCCTCATAAATGATAGAAAAAGCATAGCGACTGCTTTTTTTGCATACTATCATCCTGGCTGAGTTTGAGCCGATATCTATAACGGCGGTTATCTTTGCCACTTTTTATTCTTCGGCCTGTAATTGCTTAAACTTAAGCTTTAACTCCTCAAAAGTTTCCAAGTTGTCAGGGTCAGGTATGATACAATCGACCGGACAGGCATCTATACAAGCCGGTTCATCATAAGAGCCGACACACTCTGTACAAACATCAGGGTCTATTATGTATATAGGATCAGCTTCTTCGATTGCGGTATTTGGACACTCATCCCTGCAAGCATCACAAGCTATACACTCTTCTGTTATTTTTAGAGACATTTTTATAACCTTTTTTGTAAAAATTAAAACTTTTAAAAATTAAATTAGTTTATACATTAAAAAAGCTTTAGATAAATTTAAATGGAGTGATTTTTTTATGTAATTTCACAAAAATTTACAAATGGTAGAAAAATTGTGGCAATCGAGCCTTTTTTATCATCTCTGTTTTTAAGACTGATGGTAGCTCCTATGGCATCGGCTGCCCCTTTTGCAAGAAACAGGCCAAGTCCTGTACCGCTTTTATCGCCAAATCGTTTAAAAGGTGCAAAAAGATCTTTATCCTCATCAATTCCGGGACCTTCATCAATAACCTCGATATAAAACCCTTTTTCATTATTGTAAGTTCTTATCTCGATAGTTTTTCCCTCGGGAGTAAATTTTATGGCATTTTGTACAAAATTTTGTAAAATATGCAATAACAGGGTTGATTGTGTTTTTATCACATAACTCTCCGGCGTAAGGTTGATAACAATATCTTTGTTTTCATGGCGAGCTAAGAGTTTAAAGTTATTTGCGTGCTCTTTTATAAAAGCAACAAGGTCCAAATCAATAGGCTTTTCAAATTGAGCACCCTCTTGTCTTCCTATCTCTAAAATATTGCTTATCATTTTATTCATTTCATCTATAGTTTTATTGTCAAGCTTAAGAGTTTCTATATATTTTTCGGGTTCTCTTTTTTTTATTAATGTAACTTCATTTTTTGTTTTCATAACCGCCAGTGGAGTTTTAAGCTCATGTGCAATGCCGATAAACAGCTCTTTTTGATATTTGACAAAAGTTTTTATCCTGTCTATGAGTTTATTTATACTGATACCCAAAGGCATAAATTCTGAAGGCAAATCATCTATATCTATATGAGTTAAAAAATTCTCATTTAGTCTTGAAAGTCTAAGAGTCAGCGATCTTATAGGATTTAAAAGAATTTGGGATAAAAACAGAGCATAAAATATGATAAAAACCATAGTTATCATATTGATGATAAATATATTTTTCAAAATTTTTTCTAAAAGAATATCAGTCGAGGATACATCCTTTGTAACAGTTACAAAAGTAAATTTCTTTGTATCAAGAGGATAATAGAGCTTTATGTAGTGTCTTTTATTTGAATTGAACTGCTCATATGATACCTTAAGAGGCAAATCAGGTCTTATAGCAACCGATATCTTGGCGTTGGGTATATTTTCATCAGGTCTAAATATATCTATATCACCCTTATTGTATCTGATGGAATTAGAAAAAAATCTGGCAGTTTTTTGCAAATCATTTGCAATATCTTCATAAATGGATATCTTGATATAATTAAAAAGTATCGTAGAAAATATTACAATTAGTGCCGCCGAAGCGACAACTAATTGCAATATAAATTTATTTCTTATACTGTTTTTATTTATGATTTTTTTGGATAACAAAATCTGTAACCTCTTCTTCTAACAGTTTCAATGGTAGAAATGTTAAGAGGTTTGTCCATTTTTTGTCTTATTTGATTGATAGCTACTTCTATAACATTTGGAGTAACAAGCTCCGGCTCTTCCCATATAGCATCCAAAAGCTGTTCTTTTGAGACTATTTGATCGCTGTGTCTTGCAAGCTGAGTCAAAACTTCAAAAGGCTTACCCTTAAGCTCTATCTCTTTACCTTTATATGTTATCTTCTCTTCATCAGGGTCAATTACCAAGTCATCTATCTCTATCACATTTGTTCCGCCAAATCTAAGTCTAGCCTCTATCCTGGCCAAAAGAATATCAAAATCAAATGGCTTTTTGATATAATCATCAGCACTGTTTTTAAGAGCATTTATCTCACTCTCTTTATCATCCTTGGCTGAGATAACAACACAGGCGGTTCTAGGGGATTTTTGCTTTACAAGTGAAACAAGATCTATACCGTCACCGTCAGGAAGCATCAAGTCAGTCAACACTAAGTCATAATTTCTGATACCTATAAAATACTCGGCATCTTTAAAATTCTCAGAACTGTCAGTCTGATAGCCGTACTCTTGCAACCCTTCCGCAATTGTTTTATTTAGAGTAACTTCATCCTCTACTATTAATATTCTCATATTTTTCCTTATTAAAGTAAATTTAATTGGAATTATAACATATTTTTAGCAAAATTTAAAGTTATTTTAATAAAATTTTAATACTTTTTTAAAATTTCTACTCCGATAAGGCAATTTTTATAGATTGTGGGCTTTGAGATACTCATCTTTATACTTTTTATTTCAGGAAAATCAAGCTTTAAAGCTTTGCAAATTCCCTCAAGTGCATTTTCTAATGTATCATACATTTTGTATTCAAGCAAATTCACAATAGCTTCAACCGCCTGTGTATAGTCTAAAAAATGCTCATCCATATCATACTCTATGGTAGCATTTAGGATGATTTTTTGTCTGTTTTTTCTCTCGCTCTCCAGTATTCCTATAATAACCTCGAGAGTTAAATCTTTAATATTGATGCTAAATAAATTCATACTACCCTCTTTTCTTTACCTTGTAAAAGGTTTACAATATTTGGTATATGTTTATAGACTATAATAAAACAAAGTATTATTACCGGTGCATGAGTATGAATAACAGGCATATCCGGATGCAAAACAAATGAAGCCAATACAAGTGAAGCGAGTGCCAAAAGTGATGATAAAGATGAAATTTTAAAAGTTTTTATGCATATTGCCCACACTACAATAGCTATAACGGTTTCAACAGGTAGCATATATATCATGACCCCGACTCCTGTTGCCACCCCTTTTCCGCCTTCAAATTTTAAATATGGACTAAAACAATGACCTATAACAGCAAGTATAGCTACAGCCCACTTTGTCTCTTCACTTACTCCTGCCATACCGGCAACAACTAAAACCAAAAATCCTTTTAAGGCATCTAAAAGTAGTGTGGCAGCCCCTAATTTCTTAGCCAAAGCCGGATCTCTTTTTTTTATCACTCTTAAAACATTTGTAGCTCCGATACTACCGCTACCTTCATTTTTTACATCAACTCCGCCAAAATATTTAGCCAACAAAAGTCCAAAAGGAATTCCCCCTATCAAATAAGCTGCTATATAAAACTGTACATTTATATTTGTCAAAAAATCCATCTAAACCCTTAAATTTTTTCATATTTTATCATAAAATTATAAAATCATACAGGGGTCAGGTGATAGTGATAGTACTATCACTATCACC
>JALVWW010000026.1 GCA_027023175.1 Campylobacterales bacterium | reverse complement strand
AATCGAACAATTAAAACAATATTTCAAGGAAAATTAATGATTAAAATAATAATAGCAATAACAGCACTATTAGCACTTAATGGATGTTCTGCTTTGTTGCCGTCTGTAAGTGATAAGAGTAATAATCTGCTTCATCAAAAAGAGTGGCAATCTATTAATGGAGAACAAAATAAAGGGAGTGTTAAATGAGTGGAAAAACCGAAGAGTTAGATTTTGAATTGAAGTTGTCTGATATTCTTCAAAAGTCAAATAAAAGAGCATGGATAATAACTTTTATATCTATTATTTTGCTATGTGCGGTTATCTTTTTATATATATTTAAGCCTCTTATTAAAACAGAGCCTTTTGTAATACAGGTTGATAAGAGTACAGGGCTAACACAGATGTTATCCTCTGTGAGTGAGAAGACAATCGAATATAATGAGGCTATAGATAAGTTTTTTACTAGCCAATATGTTAAAAAGAGAGAACAATACTTTTATTCTCTTTTATCAAAAGATTATATGTATGTTCAATTAAATTCAACTTCAAAAGTTGCAGAAGATTATATCAAGATATATGCTGGTAAAGAGTCTAGGGATAAAGTTTTAGGAGAGGGTATAGAAGAAAAAGTAAAGGTGCTAAGTGTAACACTTGGTGAAAATGCTTATATCAAAAATGCAACAGTTAGAATTAAAATAGACACATATAAAAAAGGGGTAGTGGTGGACTCAAAAATAAAAATAGTAACACTTGCATATACATATATGCCAGCACTTAAAGCAACTGAAAAAGAACGATTATTAAATCCTCTTGGATTTAAAGTGACATCTTATCGTGTTGATGCAGAGGTGAAATAATGAAAAAAATCATTTTACTGTTTTTAACAGCAACTCTTGTAAGTTTTTCTGCTTCACCTATAAAAATATCTAAATATGATAAAAGAATGGGAACGGTAACTTATAATCCTAATGATGTGATAGTTGTATATGCCAAAGAGGGGTATTTTACTATGATTGAATTTGATGAGGATGAAGAGGTTGTCGTGGGTGATACAGGATTTAATGAGGGGTGGACGATTAAGCATAGTGGCAATACTGCTTGGATTATGGCAAAGCCCTATATGTCTTCTGTTGCAGAAGTAGAGGGAGAGGGTGGCTTGGTCAATAAAAAAATGGTAATTCCACCAAATCCAAAAGATTGGGCAACTAACTTATTTATTCGTACTGATAAAAGAGTATATATCGGTGATTTGAGATTGTCTTCTAGCCGAGCTAATTATAAAATTAAAATTAAATATCCTAATAAATATTTTAAGCAAAAGCAAGAAAAGTATAAAGAGGTACAAAGAAAAAAAGAGATAAAGCATATTAAAAAAGAACTTGATAGAGTAAAAGTACCTAGAAATTGGGATTACTACAAAAAAGTAAATAAAGGGAGTGAAGATATAGCACCTAATTATGTGTATGATGATGGAAAATTTACACATTTTGGTTTTGATAGAACTAAAAAAATGCCTGCTATTTTCCTAAGAGAAGATGATAAAGAATTTTCTATTAATTCTCATACTAGAAGAGTTGGAAAATATTATGTAAAAACGGTACATAAGACAGGTAAATTATTCTTTTTAAGAAGTGGTAAAAAGCTTGTAGGCGTGCTAAATGGTGGATATGGTAAAAATCCCGATTTAGCATATGAAAATACTAATAATCCAAGAGTAAAAAGAGAAATAAGATGAATACAGATAATCAAGAAATAGAACATGAAGATGCAGAACTATTAGAAGAAAGCCAAGCAAGAAATGGATCTAAGACAGTATTTTTATTTTTAGGGGTATTAACTGCTGTTATTGCTGGAACGGTTTTTTATTTTTTATTGAAAAATGCCAAGCCACCCGTAGAAGTAAAAACTATTGAAAAAAATGTAGTAAAAGAAAAAAAGTTTTTACCCAAAATTGACAAGCCTAAAGAAGTTAAAAAGATATTACCAGCTTTACCAACTTTACCAAAAATAGTACAGGAACAAATAAAGCCTAAAATATATATACCTAAAATAATGAAAGGTGCTAATCCTGCCTTGGCTATTTCTGAAAAAGGACATACAAGGATTAAAACACCAAATATAGGCTTACCTAGTACCACATCTAGAAAAGCCGAAATTCAGCCATATACAGGTGGAATAAGTAGTGTTGCTGGCGTACATCATTATGACCCTAATTTATTCTTAGTTAGAGGTACTTTTATACCATGTTCTATGGATGTAAAATTAATTTCAATGATTGGGGGGCAGATTACTTGTACTATTGCAGAGGATATATACTCTGCTAATGGAAATGTACTTTTGATAGAAAAAGGATCTACCGCAGTAGGAACGTACAAAAAAACAGGGCTTAAAAATGGTATGAATAGATTATATGCTATTTGGGAAGATTTACGTACTCCTAATAATATAATTATCTCTTTAGGGAGTGGTGCTAGTGATGAGTTAGGCTCTGCTGGTATGGTTGGAGAGGTAGATAATCATTGGGGTATGCGAGTAGGTGGAGCAATTTTACTTAGTGTCATAGATGATGTTTTAAGTGCCACTACTGCAAATTTGAACAACTCTGATAATGCTAATTATACAATAAATAATACTACTACTGCAACTTCAAACATGGCAGATACTATGCTAAAGCAATATATAAACATACCACCAACCTTATATAAACATCAAGGTGACTTAATTAATATCTATGTAAATAAAGATGTGGACTTTTCAAAAGTTTACAAGTTGAAAAGGTAATAATATGGCAGAGTCAATATCTTTACAGCGTTACGTTAATAAGTATTTTGGAAAACTACTAGCAGATGATAGTGTCACCGAAGTATGTTATAACGGAAAAGGTGATGTATGGGCATTACATGATGATGGTAAATGGAAAAGCTATAAAACTGATTTATCTTTTTCTTCTGCTAAGGCAATTTCTAGAGTTATTGCTTCTGCAAAAGATACAGAAATAACAAATAGTAAACCTATTTTAAGTTCAACGCTTGCAAACGGAGAGAGGGTACAGGTGGTTATGCCACCAGCAATGAAACAGGAGTACGTATCCATTACAGTACGTAAGCCGAGTAAGAAAAAAATATCAATGGAAGAATACGAAAAACAAGGACTCTTTTTAGTTGGAGAAAATAAGAAAAAAATAAAGGTAAAAGAGGAATTTTTAAAAGACCTCTATCGAGAAGAAAAATATAAAGATTTTATCATTGAAGCAGTCAAACAGGGAAAGACTATTATCGTTGCGGGATCTACAGGAAGTGGTAAAACTACATTTATGAAAACAATAATGGATTATATCCCTGAATTTTCAAGAGTAATAAGCATTGAAGACGTTGAAGAATTGATATTTAAAGAAGAGGATAATTTCGTCCAGCTTTTTTATCCAAGTGAAGCAAAAAGTACAGATTTCTTAAATGCCACAACGCTTTTAAAATCATGTTTGAGAATGAAGCCAGACCGTATCGTGTTGGCAGAGCTTAGAGGGGCAGAAACATTTGATTTTATCAATGTTATAAGCTCTGGTCATGGAGGGTCAATCACTTCATGTCATGCAGGGTCAGTAGAGGAAACTTTTAGCAGATTGGCAATGATGACTTTATTTAGTGAAAGCGGTCAAAAGATACCTTACAATGTTATACAAGAAAATTTAAAACATACTATTGATATTGTAATTCATATGGCAGATACAGATGAGGGAAGACGTATTACGGAGATATATTACAAAGATATTGAACAAGAAAAGAAAAAGGATTAAATATGAAATTACTATTAGTAGCACTAAGTACTTTATTATTTGTGGGGTGTGGGCAAAAATATAATCATCCTATACAATTAGAAGACAATCTAAAAGAGAATATATGTATAAATATACTCTCTCAAAACAAAACAAACGTACCTAAAGACCAATTTTTTATTAATAAGAATTGGCACTATAAACAGACTAAAAGACATGGTTATGGCTATTTCTTTGATAATGATGAGATAGTAGCTTCTTTTTATCTTGCACACCACGCCACACATATATACATACGTGGTAATGCACGCACAATTAAAAAATATAAAAACTATTTTTTGAAAAATCAAGTAACTGCAAAAATTATACTTATGCCGTTGTCTTTTAAAAGAAGAGGTAAAGTAATTATTGATTATTTTCAAATGACACCACTTATCGCAAACAAGATTGATATATCTAGCAATGAGGCAAAAAGTGGTAAGAATTTATTACGTGCTTCTAGTGAGGTGGTAGAAATACCTAAAAATTATATTAAAAAGGATTTTAAATGAAAAATACTATTAAAATTTTAATAGCGATTACGTTACTTTTTACTCAAATAAACGCAGTTTCGTTTTTTGGTACAAGCGTAGATGAAGCAACAGTAGAAATGCAAATAGTTCAAAATGCAGAACAATTATTACAAACAGCAGAACAAATTAAACATACTGAAAATTTGATAAAGCAAACTATCGCACAGACAGGAATTAGAGATATTATTGGTTTTGCACAAGAGATGAAAAAATTTCATAACTTTTTAAAAAACTATTCGCTTGATCTTATGGATTTGACAGATGATATTCTTAATAGTCCAAAATCAGAAATAGGTAAATATGCTAAAGAGCTTTTTGAAAAATATGAGATTTTTAATGATTGTGAATATAAATACATGTCTGATGATACAAAACGTATTTGTAAAAATAGAATGATACGTCAAGTTCAAGAAATAGCTACTTATCAAGAAATAACAAAAACTTTAAAAAAATTTGGAGATAACATTAAAACTCTTGCACAAAAGAGAGCATCTAGTAAAAATGTAAAAGAG
>JALVWW010000025.1 GCA_027023175.1 Campylobacterales bacterium | reverse complement strand
GAAATACAAACTAATATAGGATATAGAGTACAGTTCAATTCTGCTATAGGACCATATAAAGGAGGATTGAGATTTCACCCTACTGTAAACTTGGGTATTGTAAAATTTTTGGGTTTTGAGCAAATATTTAAAAATTCTCTTACCGGTTTAAATATAGGTGGCGGTAAAGGCGGAAGCAACTTCGATCCAAAAGGTAAGAGTGAAAATGAAGTTATGAGATTTTGTCAGGCATTTATGATAGAGCTTTCTCGCCATATCGGAGCAAATAGAGATGTTCCGGCAGGTGATATAGGAGTCGGCGGAAGAGAGCTTGGATACATGTTCGGACAGTATAAAAAGCTGACAGGCAAATTTGAAGGGATACTAACCGGCAAAGGTATAAACTGGGGTGGATCCTTAGGAAGAACCGAAGCTACGGGTTTTGGTTCAGTATATTTTGCCGAACATGCTTTAAATAAATATGGAGATAGTTTAAAAGGTAAAATTTGTGCAGTTTCAGGTTCCGGTAATGTTGCGATATATACAATACAAAAACTTTATGATATGGATGCCATTCCTGTAACTTGCAGTGATAGCGGTGGAACTATATATCATAAGGAGGGAATTGATCTTGAAGCATTGAAAGCAATAAAAGAGGTTGGAAGAAAAAGACTTAGTGAATATGTAAAACTTCGCCCTGATGCAGAGTATATTCCAACTTCCAAATATCCTGAAGACGGCCATGCATGCTGGCATGTGAAGTGCGATTGTGCATTTCCTAGTGCTACACAAAATGAGCTTACACTTGTTGATGCCAAAGCGTTGGTAAAAAACGGATGCAAACTTGTGAACGAGGGTGCAAACATGCCTACTACTCCTGATGCTATAAAGTTTTTGAAAGAGCATAAAGTTATTTTTGGACCTGCAAAAGCGGCAAATGCAGGCGGTGTTGCAACAAGTCAGCTAGAAATGAGTCAAAATGCAAGTATGGCAAACTGGTCATTTGCTGAAGTGGATGCAAAACTTCATAAAATTATGAAAAATATCTTTGATGCATCTTATGAAACTGCAAAAGAGTACGGATGTAAAGATGATTTATTATCAGGAGCAAATATAGCAGGCTTTAAAAAAGTTGCAGACTCTATGATAGATCAAGGTTCGGTTTAACATATCGATAGTAGGGGAGAGTTTATCTCTCTCCCACAATGCAGTGTTCAAAAAGATATTTATGGTCTTCAGGCAGGGCTTTATAGATATTGTTTGCCAATTTTCTTATCTCCCAAAGGGCTGATTTGGAGCTTCTAAGCAAAAGAAAATTTTGCAGACTTCTTGCATTTATACTCCATGTAAGCTCAGTCTTGTAACTCTCAGGAAGACAATATTTTGCTTTGTCGTTGCTGATACCCTGGACTAAAACCTTCCTTAGATTTTCCAATGCTCTTATACTCATTTCATCAACAAGTGCCACATCTGTAAAAACTAGATATTTTTTCGCTCTTTCTATATCTTTTGGAGTAAATTCTACTTCACTTTTTAACTCTTTTAAAGTATATCTTGTAGATTTTACACTAAGGCTTGCCATGCGGTGTCTTGCCAATTCTTGGAGGAGAGCTCTGCTTATACCTTTGATATAAAAGTTATAGTGTAAATGCTCCAGCGTTGAGGCATGTTTAAATTTATTGCCGACTCTATCTATGAGTTCTTTATCTTTTTCACCCCCACTGTCACTTTTGTCAAAACTTTGCCAACATGTTCTTATGGCATTTGCACAAATAAGCAAAGGAGTGTGGTATAAAAGTGTTACTTGCATAATAAGTCCTGTTTTTTTAGGACTTATTATAGCAAAATTATTTTAAGAGCACCTCTAAAGGATTTATTGCTTGAGTTGAAGCAATGTATTTAGCATTTGGTCGGAAGTTGTTATGGTTTTTGAGTTTGCCTGATAGCCTCTTTGGATAACTATAAGCTGAGTCAAACTTCTGCTAAGATCGACATTACTCATCTCCAATGAACTTGCTTGTATAAAACCTCTTTTTCCTGTATTTGCTTGACCAATAATTGGGTCGCCTGAGTTTGAAGTTTGGATATATGCTCCTCCTCCATCACTTTCAAGTCCAATATTGTTGGTAAAACTTGCCATAGAAACTTGAGCTAAACCAAAACTTCTACCATTTGTAAAGCTTCCTATCAAAGTTCCTGTTTCATCAACTCTTATGCCATTTAAATCACCCCCCGGATAACCGTCTTGAGAAATTCCTGAAGTATTTGATTGTGCATCAAAACTTGTCATACCGTCAAATTGGCCCGGTGTTCCAAATTGCAAGTTGATATTTTGATTTGGAGATGAGCCATTGTTGGCAGTATAAGTTAAGTTTGTTGGAGTATAAGTACTGAGTGATCCATCTGAATTAAAACTTATGCTTCCGGTAACAATATTTTTAGGATTTACCCCGCCATTTATATCACCAGGTTCAGGAACGCTTATGACCATGTTCCACTCTGTTCCTCCCTCAGCTGTGTAACCTATCTTTCTAAACTCAAATCTAACGGTATGCTTGGTGCCTAATGAGTCATATATATCGATACTTGAAGCATGTGTAGCTGCATTAATAGTTTGAGATATTCTTGTGTTTTCCCCGGAAGGCAGATTGCCTTGTAGGGCTGCTATGGTTGTAGTAAATTTATCATTGGCACTTATTCCGTTGGTTGCATTAGTTACGGAGGTGATATTAAGACTCATATCATAATCATCTGCGTTTGTGTCATTATTTGAAGTAGTACCGTCAGTATCATCAATATCATCACCATCATCAGCATTAAAAGCATCCCCACTTGGATTGGCTATTTGAAATTTACCATCACTTGTTATAGTTACTTCAACTCCATCATTTTTATCTGCTGTTCCATCGCCGGTATAATCAACATTCAATCTAGCATCATGCTGCATGGCCTCTCGTAGATCTTCTGTGGTTGTAAAAGTTCTTACATCAGTTCCGGATCCTTGAATAGGTGCTGCACCACTCTCTGCATATTGATATTGAAAAGCAGTATAGACTGCTACATCATTTAAGCCGGTATCATCATTGGCATTTACAACCAAGTCTATATTTTTCATATCTTCAGTAGTGCCTGAAGCATTATTGTTGGTCAAAGTTACATCGCCACCGTTTACAGTAGCAGTAATTCCTGTTTTTGATGTTTGTTGATTGATGAGAGTTGCAACTTGTTGTGCATTTGCACTTGCATCACCACCGCTTATTGCTCCTGTGATATTCACTCCGTTTAATGTTATGTCTAAAGTTGAAGCAGTGTCAGCAACACCTTGGGTGTTTTTAGCATCAGCATAACTAATCCAAACTCCTTGACCTTGTTGAAGATTGAATGCTTCGCCTGTGGCATTAAAAAGTACACCAAAATCTTCACCATTTTCATAAACTTGTTTATCAGTATCAAATATCAATCCGTCAGTATTTTCATTGTGTATTTCCGTGCTTTGCATCAATCCATCATTGTTTAAATCTACCCAATTGCTGTATTGATCTAGTGAATATATAGGAGATTTATTGACTATTTGGTTGCCTGAGTTTAAATTAGCTTTTAGATTTATATATGATGAGGCATTTGCAGGAGTTGTAAGCCCAGGCGGTATGGTGATATTTTGTATAGGAGCAGTTGAGTCAATTTGTCCAGTTTCTGGATCTCTTGACCATCCTTGTACAATATATCCATTGCTATCTACGAAATTACCGTTAGCATCAAATACAAAGTCACCATTTCTTGTATATTTGTATGTTTTACCGCCATCCGGAGAAACTACAAAAAAACCATCTCCTTGGATTGCAAGGTCTGTATTTTTATCTGTTGTTTGAACCGATCCTTGTTTAAATATTTTTGTAACAGAGCTAACCTGAGTCCCAAGTCCTACTTGCATAGGATTTTTGCCTCCAAGCTCTCCCTGCGGTGCAGTTGCAATTTTAGAAGTTTGATTTAGTAGATCAGAAAAATTGACTCTACTATATTTAAAACCTGCGGTATTTACATTGGCTATATTATTTCCCTCAACATCCATTGCTACTTGATGCGCTTGTAAGCCGGATACTCCAGCCCATAGTGATCTCATCATTTTAGATCCTTTTGTATTTTTTGTTTTAGTGTTTTAAGACAAGCAAATTTTATTCCAATTTATTATTAGTGACTCGTGATTAGTTCTAAATCCTACACCCTAAAACCTAAATCCTAATTCCTAAATCCTTATCTCTTCATATTGATTGCATTTTGAATCATTTCATCACTTGTGGTTATACTTTTTGAACTTGCATCAAAAGCTTTTTGCATGACAATAAGCTCTGTTAAGGCAGTTGTCAAATCCACATTACTACTTTCTAATTTGTTTGAATATACTTGTGAGCCTAAAATTGTCTCTCCATTCTCATTTGTATAAAATATAGGTTTTCCACTGTTAGCTGATTCACTAAAAAGAGTAGAAGTTGTTTTTTCTAGACCCTGATCATTTTGAAAATGATATACAGCAACTTTGGCAACCGGCACAGTTCTGCCATTGTCAAACTCAGCTATAACATTGCCTCTACTATCCATTGCATAATCTTTTAAATATCCAGCAACATATCCATTATGTGACTCAACTGTGGATTTGTCTAGATTTGTACTAGAGACAAAGCCTTCAAAACTGTTTGGGCTGCCCACATCTATATTTAGAGGAGTTCCTCCATTATTTAGTGTAGGCATATTGGCATTTAAAAGTTCACCGCTACTAGCAAATTCCAATACAGCATTTTGCTCATCTATAATTTTATAAACTTTGTTTGTATTTGTATCTATTTCATAACTATTCGGATCATAAATTTTAGTAACTATGCCTTTATCTGTATCTACATTATAAATATTTGGATCATAAGTTTTATTTGGATCGTACTGTTCAACAGTATAATCTTCATAATAAGATAATATTTTTATATCACCATCCCATACGCTACCTGTGTCTGGTTGAGGTACTCTTTTGGTATAAGTCATATCCAAGATATCTTTGTTTCCATCAGGAGATATAATAGTGGAACTAAAGTGTTCAATATTTGGAATTTCTTCACCATTGTCATCTGTAAGTATTTGTGGATTTAAGTTGGCTGAAAATGAAACATTTGTAGTCGGTACTGCGGGGTAATATAAAATGTCCGGGAGATTTATCTTAGTTTGACTATCAATGCTGCTTAATGTTATGTCATCTATATCTGTTATTGCATATGCTGTGCCTGTAGTTGTAGTACCATTGTTGCCATAATATAGTCCAAAGTTTTTTAGGGTTTCATCTGATAGGGTTGTCGGTACAATATTTTCTCCGCTGGTTCCTAGTAGATAATTTCCATTGTCATCTACCAAATTTCCATCACTATCAATTCCAAAATTACCGGCTCTAGTATAATATGTTTTATTATTTGTGCCTTGAACTCCAAACCACCCATCTCCGCCAATAGCCAAGTCAAATACATTGTCAGTATTTTGGAAAGCTCCTTGTTGCATATCTAATGCTGTACCACCGGGGCGACTACCAAGCCCGATATCACTCATGGTCGGCTTGGAGTATGCATCATCAAGAGTAGTGGAAAAGATAGTGGAAAATTCTGGATTTGAGTTTTTGTAGCCAATTGTATTGACATTGGATATATTATCAGACCATACATCTATGCCAAATTGGTTGGTTTTGATACCACTAATTCCATTATAAAATGATGTGTTCATTTTGCAAACCCTAATAATACTCTACAATATTTTCTTGAGGCACATAAGATGAGCCAAGTTTCATAAGAGCTTGTCCATTATCAAACCTTACTGATTCGACAGGATAGACACCTACTTGGGTTTGTTTTGCTTCCCCATTTACATCTGTGTAATCAGCCGTTACATAGTATCTTCCCGGGTCTAATTGTTCTCCACTGTCACTTATTCCATCCCATTGAAAAGCCAGTACTCCCTCTTTGCCCGCTTGGCTATCTAGCGGTACTGTTCTTACTGTATTTCCATTGCTATCTAAGATATTTAGTGTACCTGAAGATATTTCACTTGGAAAATATACTTCAAAATTTGATAAATGATTTTCATCTAAAGTTATCGCATTTGTGCCAAGAGATGCCATTTTGCCTATTGCAGAAATAGAAGAGAAGTCTTGACTAGCTTTCATTTGATCTACTAAATCTTCTATTGCTTTGTTTGTATTGTCTGCTGATTCTAGTGTGGCTAACTCTGAAGTTTGTGTAAGAATTTTATCACTATCCATAGGATCAGTCGGGTCTTGGTATTGAAGTTCTGTGAGCAAAAGTTGCATAAAATCATCTTTGCCCAAGATGCTATCTGGGTTTTCTACTGTATCTCCACCATAAGTTGGTGTATATGTTGCGCTGCTTATTGCTTCAAAATCTGTTGCCATAGCTCATCCTTTTATGTGTATTTAGGTATTATAAGTTCTAAGTTTGTAATCTCTTCTTTATATGTTTCATCTTCAATTTTATCCGTAATGTTATGTGAAGACTCTCCCTTTTGTTGCTCTTTGCTTCCTCTTTGGTCTGAAAAATTCATATTTAGATTGGTAAAGCCCATATTCACAAGAGCATTTTTAAATTCTGCTTGATTTTGGGTAAATATTGCCATTGTGTTTGTATTGGAGCTTATGTTTATCTGTAAAGTATTCCCCCTGCTAACAAGATTGACATTAACTTCCCCTAAGTCTTTTGGATTTAGAGTCATTTTAACCCTCATGATGGGAGGCTTATAGTTATCAATTTGCTCTTTTAAGTCACTGGTAAAATTATTTAAGCTATCTTTGATATTTACCTGTTTTGTATCTATTTTATTTTCAAAAGAGTGTTTTAGAGATGATACATTTCCTTGTGTTTGGGTGTTTGTATCAAAATTATTGTTTGATGAGAGGGTGCTTTTTTTATCTTTCGCGATATTTGTATCAAGACCTATATGGTTTGTATCAGTTTTTATATGTTTGTTTTTTATATTAGTTTCAGTTTTTATATTAGTTTCAGTTTTTATGCTAGCTACAATTTTGTTAAAAGTTTTACTATTGTCAAAAGATGATACTTTTTTGATATCATTTTCTCTTGTTGATTTTAACTCTTTAGTTTGTGTTAAATTGTCAATGTCTAAATTATTTTGTATATTGTTTTGCTCTATTTTTATATCATTTTTTTGTAAATGTTGTTTGTGGTTTGTTTTTACTTTTTTTGTACTTTTGTTATCTGGTACTATTTTAGCATATGATTGCAATGTAGGCATTTCAATGCTTTTGCTATTATTAATTTGAATATTTTTTGTATTTGCAAGAGAAATATTTTTTAAATCTTGCTGCTTTGGTTGATCTAAGTTTTGTGATAAGTTAATTGGTTGTTTAGTTTTTTCTTGTATTATGTTTTCTAGTAGGCTCTTATTTTGGTGTGGAGTATTTTTTGGCTGATTGGCTATAGTTGCATCATTTTGTTTTTTTTGCAAAATTTTCTCACTTAATATTGCTCTATCTTCAAAACTATTTTTTTTATTTTTATCTAATTGAACAAAAGCTTTATCTATTTTTTTCTCTATATCTCCATAAGAGATGCTTTTGCTATCTATCTGTGTAAAATCAAACTTCTTGATTTTGATATCATATTTGTCAGCAACTTCTACTAATTCCTTAAAATTTTTGATATTTTTAAAATCATTCAATGCTTTTTCATCATTTAAAATTGTATCTATTTTTTTAGTATCGGTTGGAAAACTACCTTTAAGTCCGTTTGTTTTTAAAAAGGTTGTAAGCTTTAAAAGTTCATCCATGTTAAAAGTGCTATCATTGTCATTTGAGAGATTATCTTTTTTGTCAGAATTTTTCAGCTTATTTAAGTTTATTATATTGGGAATATTTATATCAGAGTCTTCTGTTTTTATTGTCTCAGAAGTTTGTAGTATTGAGCCTTTGCTATCTTTTTCAGCTTGCGTGAGTAATTTTGATAGAAAATCTTTAAAATTTGTACCAATATCTTTATCTGGTAAATTATTATCTAGTAAGTTCTCTTTGTCAGTAATTTTTCCATTATTAGTTATCTCTTGCATGTTTGTCTGCAGAAGCATTGATGGATTCATACATTTGCCTTTTTTAGATTTGTAATTTCATAAAAGCAATTTTTGTTCCAGTTTGATCGGCAACATGTAGTTTGTGATTGTAAAAATTGGGTTAAAAATTCTATTCTCAGCCCTACTTTACATTTTTTTAGCTATAATGCAAACCTATTTATAAGTTAAGGAAAAATTTAGTGCAAGAGATAAGAAATATAGCAGTTATTGCCCATGTTGACCATGGTAAAACAACATTAGTAGATGAACTTTTAAAACAGTCACATACTTTCAGGGAAAATCAAAAAGTTGATGAAAGAGTTATGGATAGTAATGACCTCGAAAAGGAAAGAGGCATAACCATACTATCAAAAAATACGGCGATTATTCATAAAAATTATAAGATAAATATCATAGATACTCCAGGCCATGCTGACTTTGGCGGAGAAGTTGAGCGGGTTTTAAAAATGGTTGATGGAGTGCTTTTGCTTGTTGACGCACAAGAGGGGGTAATGCCTCAGACTAAATTTGTGGTAAAAAAAGCTCTATCTTTGGGTCTTAAGCCTATAGTTGTAGTAAATAAGATAGACAAACCTGCAGCCGAGCCTGACAGAGTAGTGGATGAGATATTTGACCTGTTTGTGGCACTTGATGCAAATGATGAACAGCTTGAATTTCCGGTAGTTTATGCAGCTGCAAGAGATGGATATGCAAAATACAATATGGAAGATGAAAACAAAGATTTAGAGCCTCTTTTTGAAACCATTATAAATGAGGTACCCACGCCCAAAGGAAGTATAGACAATCCTACCCAAATACAGGTTTTTACACTTGATTATGATAATTTTGTAGGAAAAATAGGCATTGCCAGAATTTTTAACGGCACTGTCAAGAAAAATCAAAATATCATGCTGGCAAAAAGTAGCGGTGAGCAGATAAACGGAAGAGTAAGTAAGCTTATAGGATTTTTGGGGCTTGAGAGGATAGATATAGATGAAGCCCATAGCGGAGATATAGTAGCCATTGCCGGATTTGAAGCCCTTGATATCGGCGACAGTCTTGTAGATCCTTCCAATCCGATGCCGCTTGATCCAATGCATATAGAAGAGCCTACACTTTCAGTTATATTTAGTGTAAACGACTCTCCTTTGGCTGGAACCGAGGGAAAATATGTCACATCCAACAAACTCCAGGAGAGACTTGAAAATGAGATGAAAACCAATATAGCTATGAGATATGAGGCTATTGGAGAGGGAAGTTTTAAAGTTTCAGGCAGAGGTGAACTTCAGATAACCATACTAGCAGAAAACCTGAGAAGAGAAGGGTATGAATTTTCTTTGGGAAGACCCGAAGTTATCATCAAAGAGGAAAACGGTGTAAAAATGGAGCCGTATGAGCTTTTGGTGGTTGATGTACCGGATGATTTTACCGGAGTTGTCATAGAAAAACTTGGAAAAAGAAGAGCGGAAATGGTTTCCATGACGCCAACTGGAGACGGACAGACCAGGATAGAGTTTGAGATACCCGCTCGTGGTCTTATAGGCTTTAGAAGTCAATTTTTAACAGATACCAAAGGTGAAGGAGTGTTAAACCACTCATTTTTGGAATTTCGTCCGATGGGCGGCAATGTAGAGCACAGAATGAATGGAGCTTTGGTGTCTATGGAAAACGGTACGGCTCTTGGATACTCTTTGTTTAACTTGCAAGACAGGGGAACACTTTTTATAAAACCACAGGATAAAGTCTATACAGGTATGATAATAGGTGAAAATGCCAGAGCAAATGATTTGGATGTAAACCCTATAAAAGGTAAAAATCTTACAAATGTAAGAAGTAGTGGAGCAGATGAAGCTATCAAACTGGTTCCTCCAAGAGAGCTGACACTGGAGTCAGCTCTGGAGTGGATAGAAGATGATGAGCTTGTTGAAGTAACACCAAAAAGCATAAGACTAAGAAAAAGATATCTTGATCCGACTGTCAGAAAAAGAATGGCAAGGAAGATGAGCAGCGAATAAAATATCATAAGCAATGACAAGGAAGTAGATATGGGCTTATGTTAGCACTTATATTTATCATTGGTATATTGTACTGTTTAAAAAAAGATATAACCCAATGTAAACCTTGTTTCAAGTGCCAAAGAGTATATGAAATATAAATGAGAAGTTTTGAAAAAGATTACGGCTCTTCGTTCAAAGGCTCTAAACCCATCTGTTATTTTCAAGGAAAAAATCTAAATCGACAAAGAGATAAGCAGAGCCTTGAAAATTATCCTGATAGCTGTTGAAAATTATCCTAATCTTAAGGTAAGTGAAAATTTTGATATTATTTATATTTTGACCCACTCTATGATGCAAAATATTCTTAATTTTAAAAAAAGAAGTAAAAAAGAGATATACCTTTCATTTAGAAATTCCAAAATCTTTATCGCAATCTCTTCTAAAGATATGTTTGAGCCAAATCTTTCAAACCTTTAAATGATTTTGATACTATAAAAGAGTATTATGAGAGTTTTGCACTAGTACGCGGCATAGTTGATGAATTGAAGCTAAACAGAAGAATTTGGAGTAAAAAGTAGAGCCAAAAATGCAATAAAAGCTGCTATTAAAAAAAGGTATTCTCCATAAAAATAGCCTGAAAGCAAAGAGCCTGTAAATCCTCCCAAGCCATAAGAGATGCCGTGATAAAACTGCATAGAGAGCTTTTTTTGAGTATAAAGCCTGTATAGATATGTGATAGTTGCCGTATGAAACAGTGCAAAACTTATCGCATGGAAACTTTGTGTAGTAAATGCTATAAAGAGTGATGACGGAAAAAGGTATAAAAGAAGCCATCTTGCAATAGTGACTGCTATGGAAAACTTTATCAGCTTCAATATATTTAAATGCAGTATCTTATCCTGCAAGGCAAACATTATCACTTCGCAGACTATGGAAATACTCCACAGATAACTTACCATCTTTAGAGATATGCCGTGGTCATTTTCATATATGGTAAAAAAGTTATAAAAAAATCCAAAAGATACCTGCAGTAAAAATATGCTTATCCAAAAACGCCAATTTTTAATAAGTGAAAAAGTTTTGTTGGATGACCTGTCTTTTGAGAGGTTATACTCTTTGGAGTTAAAAGATATGAGTATTCCGCTTAAAAAAATAAATATACCAATACCAAGATAAAAGTAAAGACCTATCTTGTATCCTTGAAGATAACGAGCAAGCAAAAGTCCTGTTGTCATAAAACCAAGTGAGCCCCAAAGTCTGCTTTTACCGTAATCTGTTTTTAATTTTTCCAAGGCGATGGTATCGACATAAGGCATGGTAAGTCCATTTGCTGTACCAAATATAGCAATGTTTAACAGCAAAAGATAAAAGTCATTTATCGTCCAAAAAAGTGCAATTACTCCAAGAAGTGATACAAAAAGAGAATATCTAAAAACCTTTTTACTGAGCTTAAAAAATTTTAAAAACAAAAATGGAGTCAAAAAGCGCATCAATGGAACCGCTGAGAAGAGTATGCCTATCTGCATGGGAGTGTAACCAATAGAGTGCAGTATCTTTGGTAGAAAGATGATATAAACCCCTACACCACTAAAGTAAAAAAAGAAAAATGAGCTAAGCAGAAACATTACCGGTTTTTAGTGTCGGCTATTTCTATGACATAAGTACCGCTTAAAAGGTCATGAAGAGTTTTTTTGTCATGTCTAAAAAATGCTATAAGCTCACCGACTATGATAGTTGAAGAGATTACAAAAAATATATATCTTAAAAGTGATTTTAAAAATGATGGTTTTTGTTTGGTTTTTGCATCTATTACTTTTAGATTGTAAGCTTTATATCCCGGGGTTTGCCCTTTTGTGCTCCAAAAAAGTATCATGATGATACCATATACTATCCATAAAGAGTTTCTGGCGATTAGTGAGCTTTGCATGTCATCTTTGCCGTTCATGATAACATAAGTTACCATATAAGCCAAAGGCATCATTATCATAAACATATCTGTTAAAAATGCTTTTATCTTGGAGGGGATAGAGGCATAAGGGATGGTGTCCAAAGAGACTTTTTCCTCAGGTTTTTTACCCTTTTTTATATCCCTCCATCTCATTAGTTTCCTCTGCTTCCCGGTTTCATAGCACTGCTTCCCTCTTTGCAAAGCGGGCAGTCTGCAGGGTCATATATCTCAAATTCAAAATTGCCAAGAGCAAAAAACGGTTTATTTGGAGGTAGTTTGCACTCCTTTTTTTGCTCTTTGTTTTCGCTGTAAATTTTACAAAATCCCCTATTTGCCAAAGCTGCAAAACCCACTATCTCTCCGCCTAAATCCTGAATAACTTTGGCTGCTTCAAGGGCTGAGCCGCCGGTAGTAATAATATCTTCACAAATTAGTATCTTTTCATTTTTTTCTACTTCAAAACCTCGCCTTAGAGTCATAACCTTGTTTACTCTTTCAGTAAAGATAAATCTGGCATTCAAGGCTCTTGAGAGCTCATATCCGGCTAAAATACCTCCAAGTGCAGGAGAGCATACGGTATCTGCTTTGATACCCGCCTCATTTATCAACTCTGCCAACTTTGTTGCCAAAAGTTCAGCTGTTTTTGGATCTTCTAAAACTTTTGCACTTTGAAGATAATATTTTGAGTGTTTGCCGCTGCTTAAAAGAAAATGTCCTTCAAGAAGGGCATTGGCATCTTTATATATAGCTCTTAAGTCCATCAAATTATACTTTCATAAGTTCAGCTTCTTTGTTTTTGACAAGTTTGTCAACCTCTCCTACAAAGTCATCTGTTAGTTTTTGTATATCATCATGAGCTCTTTTGCTCTCATCTTCGGTAATCTCTTTTTCCTTTTCAAGATGTTTTATCTTGTTGTTTGCATCTTTTCTTACATTTCTTATGGCAATTTTAGCTTTTTCACCCATGGCTTTAGCTTTTTTTGCACTCTCCTCTCTTTGTTCCACTGTCATAGGAGGAAAGAAAAGTTTTATACTCTCTCCGTCGTTGTTTGGATTGACTCCTATGTTTGCTCCCTGGATGGCATGTTCTATATCTTTTAGTATATTTTTCTCCCACGGGCTTATAGTGATGGTTGTGGCATCAGTTGCCAAAACGGTAGCTACTTGATTTAGTGCGGTTGGTGTGCCGTAGTAGTCAACTTTGACATTATCAAGTATATTTACTGAAACCTTTCCGCTTCTAAGGGTGGTAAAATCTTTCTTTAGAGCCTCGATACTCTTTTGCATATGCTCTTTTGCATTCTCTTTTATCTCATTTATTGCCATATCTATCCTTTATCAAAAGTTTTGTTTTTATTGCATCATTTACATTTATAACCAGTCTATTTCTTTTTTTTATAAGTTTTTTTTCTACTTCTTTGTCAATAAGGGCATTTTTTACTTTTAATTTGCTCCATCCGTATCCACTTAGGTAATATCCGGCTGATTTGATATTTTTATCATATAATTTTGCCATAATCTTTTTTAAAATTCCATTTTTTGGATACTCTTTAGGCTCAATTATATCTATATGTAACTCTTTATAACTCAAATCTCTTTTCAAGTTACTTTTTCCTACAAGTGCATTTCTATCCAGATCGTATATGTCACTATATTTGCTTATAGCTCCGATATTTTGGTTTATGATAGCTTTAAAGCCAAAACTCTTTGCTATATTTTGTACTCTTTTGTCATATTCTCCATAAGGGTACGCAAAATATTTTGGAGTAATGCCAAGCCTTTTTTTCATCAACTCCAGACCTTTTTTAAAGTCCTCTTTTAAGTATTTGTCACTTTTGTATGTCATGTGAGGGTGGGAGTATGAGTGAAATTCCAGGCTTCCATACTTTGATATCTCTTTTAACTCTTTCCATGAGGTATAATCAGGATATCTATCCTCTGTAGCTTTTATATAAACAAATAGTGAAAATGGATAGTTATACTCTTTAAATACCGCAAGAGCGTTTTGATAAAAACTTTTAAAGTTGTCATCTATGGTAAGCACCACCCACTTATCATCTATCTTTTGATGATGCTTCAAGGCATTTACTAAAGTATCTAGCTTTATGACTTTATAGCCGTTATTTTTAAAGTAGTCAAACTCTTTTATCAACTCTTTTATGGATGTGTTAGTGGTGGGGTGTCTATTGTCACCAAATCTGTGATAAACAAAGATATGAGCATCAGCTAAAAGAGAGGAGTAAGAAAAAAAAAGGGATAAAAAAAAGAGTTTCTTTATCCCTTTAAAATTAAAAATATTTTTACTTGGCGGTAGGAGCTTTTGGAGCTTCATTTGTTTTTGTTGTAGTAGGTATAGAAGGTACTACGGGAGCTTTTTTAACCGGTTTTTCGACTTTTATATCTTCTGCTAGTGAAGCTTTTTTTGATTTGTTGTAAAAATAGCCAAGAGCCAAAGTATTTACGATAAATAAAAATCCCACAACAAATGTAAACTTTGTCAAAAATCCTGCAGGTCCTTTTGCACCGAAAAGCGACTCATTGCTTCCGCTGTAAGCACCAAGACCTATGGAAGAACTTTTTTGTAAAAGTATGGCTATAGTAAGTATTACGGCAAGAACAAATTGTAAAACCAATATAATGGTTGTCATAGTTAGCATCCTTTTATAAAAAATAGAGTATAATTTCATTCTATTTTTAGATTAGCCTTGAATTATATCTAAAAAATATTAAATATAGGTTTAAAAGTGAGTCTATCTTGTGAAAAAGAGTTTTCAAAAAATGCTTTAAGTTATGATAAATACAATATTATACAAAAAGAGGTGGCAAAAAAGGTTGTCTCTTTGGTAGAAAATGCTCCAAAAAAAATACTGGATCTAGGCTGTGGAAGTGGAGAAATTTATAAGCTAATAAATTGGAGCATAGAAGAGTTTACGGCAGTTGACATCTCTTGTGAAATGTGTAAACTTCATCCAAGAAATCCAAATATAAGCGTTATAAATGCAAATTATGAAGATGACAACTTGTTTGAAAGATTAAAGCAAAAAAAGTTTGATATAGTTATCTCTTCATCATCCTTACAGTGGTGTTCAAATTTGGATAGTATGGCAAAAAAGATTTCAAAGCTTTCAGAAAAATGTGTCATTTCACTTTTTTGTGATGGAACTTTTAAAACTATATATCAACAAAGTAATCTTGAGCCATTTTTGCCAAGTCAAAAAGAGGCTTTAAAAATTTTTAAAAAATATTTTGAAATCGAGTATAGTATTGAAAAATATAAGCTCTTTTTTAAAGACAATATTTCAAAATTTCGCTATATTAAAAAAAGTGGAGTAAGCGGTGGCAAAAAAAGACTTGGCTATAAAGAGACTAAAGAGCTTATAAAAAATTACCCACATGACTATTTGGAATTTGAAGTATTGTATGTGAAAGGAAAGCAAAATTAAAACTCCTTTGTGTAGAGTAGATTGACCCCTTCAGCACTCTGTTTTACATTTACATTTATTTGTATGTGTCTATTTAGAGAGTATTGGATAATAATAGTCGAAACTTCATCATTTTTATATATCACCCTTACTCTATCATTTAAACTCAAGCCTATCTCATAACCAAATCTTTTATCTTTTGAAGTCAGTATATTTATCGTATCTATATTGATATGAGTAGTATCTTGAAACATTTTTTTAAGCCCAACTCCATAAAGTAGTGAATTTAGAGGTATAGAAGCCCTTGAGTTTTTGTCAAATACAAGAGCACTATTTGCAGGCTTGCCAAATAATATATATGACATAATATCATTTTGACTCATGGGGGGATTTGATGAGAGTATGATAAGAGGAGAAGCAAGTGTGTTTTCTATAAAAACTTTTATGGTTATGTCATTTGGTATTTTATATATAAAGTGAAGATTTAGATATGGATTTAGAGGTGTAGCGCCTCTTAAATAGATTCTGCTCTTTTTTAAAATAAACTTTTTACCACTTTTTACTACACTTCCTTTGGTTATTGTTACCATTCCCAAATACTCTATAGCATTTCCCTCTTCTTGATAGATGAGAAAATCGGGGATAAATTTCAATTTTACATCTTTTATCTCATAAGAGATAGGATTTTTTGCTTCTACAAAGATATTTATCTTTCTTTTTAGGGTTCTGTTAGCATGTAGATTTTGTATGATAACAATATCATTATCTATAAGATTATACTCCTCTTTTGGCTTGATGTGCAGCACCCCTTTTAATAGCACTATTTTTCCGCTAAACTTTTGTTCTCCATTGGGTTTTATTTTGATATTTATATCAGCATTAGCATTTATATCAGCCTCTTTTGAGATATAGTGAAAATTTTTTCCTTTTAAGTTTAAATTACACTCTTTTTTAAAAATATTTGCTTTGCCTTTAAGAGTTAAATTATCAAAGATATAAAATTTCTTAAATATCACATCGCCATTTTTTAGAAAGCTAAGTTTAGATGGTTTGTTTGCATATATATAGTGATTTTGTAGATAAAAACTATATCTATCGATAAAAGCATCAAAATTTTTCAAGCTAAATTGCAGTGAAAAATCTTTTCCCTTGTAAAATTTATCTTTGTCTAAATTAATTATAAACCAAGGCATTTTTACTCTGCTTGAAAAGATAATATTGTTTGAGATGATAAGTTTAGAAGAGATGATGGCTTTAGCATCTATATAAAACTTTTGTTTAGACTTAAAAATTCCACTATCTTTTAAAAATTTTTTCAAAGATTCCAAAGCGGCATTTATATCTAAAGAGATAGTTTTATCTTTTTTGATACCACCTTTTATATCGAAATAAGTTGAAGATAGATTGCCCCAGCCGCCAAGTTGTTTCTTTTCCTTAAAAAGTGTAACATTTAGCATCTTTGCATCTATATTTAACACTTTACTATCTATATCACTATAAAGAGTAATATTTGAAGGAGCAAAGTTGCTTATATTGTATTCTTTAAAAAGTTTATAATTTTTATCGGGCATAAATTTTACTCTAGCAAGGCTGCTTTGTTTATCTATTTTATATTTTACCTTAAACAGCCCTAAAGAGTTTTTGGCACTTGCTTTGCCTTTTATATAAAAAGGGGTAAAATTTATATCTGCAACAGAAGTTATATCTGTTTTTTTATCTTTAAAAATATCTGGGATATTTAAAAAGTTAAATGAAGCCTTTTTTGATACTACTTTTAGATGCAATTTTTTATAATTGCTATTTGCCATAAATTTATAATTTTTTGCGCCACCTTTTAATGAAATTTGTTTTGCACTCCCCTTTATATAAGCTTTTACATCTTGAAAAGGGAGTTTTATGTTTGAATGTAATATAGTTGCATTAAGCGATGAGTTAAAATCTCCTTGTAAACTTGCTTTTGTACTTTGTGTTATCTTTATTTGATTATTATCTTTTTGTAGTATATATGAACTGTTGATATCTATAACTTTTTTTGCAAAGGGGTAACAAAGTTTTATATCAAAATTTTGAAATGATATATTTTTGGCTACCAATTTATCAATATTGCTAAACAGTTCAATACTATTTTTTGTGAGTTTTATCTTTGAGGTAAATATAGACGGAGTATATGAGAAAAATTTAAGATATTTTTTATCTATATACCATTTTGCATTTGCCAAATATACCCCCTTTTCATAATCGCCCTTAGTAATAATCTTTACATAATTCGGTACAAAAAAAGAGATATTTAAATCTTTAGCTACAAAATTTTTATAATCCACATTTTTTGAATTTGCAATAAATTTTATAGTATGCCCATTTTTTTGCATACTGGCTTTTAGATCAAGAGTTGTTTTATTTAATTTGTATCTTAATTTGAAAAAATTGATACCATCTTTGATAGTTGCTCTACCGCTTAAAAGAAGCGGAGAGACAAGCAGGGTTGAATTGGAGTCAATTTTATGCCCCCTATATAATGTATTTGCAACTATTTCAAATCTACGATAATCCCCTTTTATATCGCATTTTAAACTATTTGAGTCTATTTTTAAAGTAATATTTTTTTTATCGGCTTTTAATAGAGCTTTTATATGTTTAAAAGGGAATTTTAAAGGAGTATTGTTTATATCGACCGATATAGTGGAGATAAATTTTTGCTCTTTATTTATATACCCTTTTTGCTTTATAAACAAATTGTAGCTTTTGTTTGATAAAAGATAAGTTGCATTAAAATCAGCTCTGTTATTCTTTAGCGAATAGTCTGCTGTGAGATTAATATCTTTTATCCAAACCGGTGATATTTTTAATGATTTTATATAAGATGTGATAAAAATATGTTTTGTATCAGCTTCTATTTTAAAGGGTAAAGCTTTTAAATATGGTTTAATTTCTTTGCTACTTAATTCGCCGTTACCCCTAAAAATATCTCTATCTACCCTGCCTTTTAAAAATACTCCATATCTATCTTCTGTTTTGGCTGAGAGTTTTATATCTTTGATAGATATTTTTTTATCATACTTTATATCTATCGCTTTGGTATCAATAGATAAATTTTTATCTTTTAAATGAATTTTCAAGTGTTTTAGTACCGTTTTTGAGATAGCAAAAGGGTATAAAGAGGTAGAGTTTTTGCTATCTTTTTTTAAATAAAGCGGATAAATATCTCCATTGTTTATGCTTAGAGTGGATATTGTAGGTGTTTTTGAAAATAGTTGCGGTAAAAAGTATGAGACATGTAACTCTTTGGCTTTAAAAATATCTTTGTACTTTACATTTTTAAGTGTAATATTGCTTAAGAGCGAACCCTGCACAGTTTGATACTCGATGCCGTAACTTTTTATATATTTGTCTGCAATATACTCCAAGAGCTGATGTTTTGTCAATATAATAGAGATGATAGTTGTACTTATGATAAAAAATAATAAAATGTAGCTAAAAAGGTAAAAAACTCTCTTTGTCAAAACTGTTCCCCGATTCTAAAGTGAAAAGCATGCTCTTTTAAAGGATGTGAAGCATCAAAGCCTATATCAAAGGCTAAAGCCCCTACGGGAGTTTTATACCTTAAGCCAAACCCTAAAGAGTTATAACACTCTGAAAGATCAGGCATACTCTTTTGGGATATGTAAGTGTTGTCGCTAAAAAGTACTCCTCCAAATTTTCCCTTGATAGGAAATCTATACTCAGCAGTTATCTCAAATATAGAATTTAATCCGGTTGGATTGCCATCTTTATCTTTTGGTCCTAAGTCTCTATATGTAT
>JALVWW010000024.1 GCA_027023175.1 Campylobacterales bacterium | reverse complement strand
ATACTCTTCTCTAACCTTTCCATCCCCTTTTTTTACGGTTAGTATATATTTGTCATCAACTTTTCTGACTCTTTTTGTAGATTTTGTTGAGTATGCAAAATATATCTGCTTTATATCTTTGGTGCTATAATTAGTTAGCGTTTTGATAAAATCAACAGCTTTTTTATGTGATAATAAATACTTGTTTTCTATCTCTAAATGTTTCATAATAGAGATTATACCAAAATATAAGGATTGTATATGTTGCCTATAGATCATTTTATAGAAGATGTAAAAAATGAGAAATTTGTTGAGGCTCATGAAGTGCTTGAATCTTCATGGAAAGAGTTAAAAAGAACCGACAAAGAAGAGGCAAACCTCCAAAAAGGACTTATAAACGGTACTACTGCAATAGCACTAAAGTTAAAAGGTAAAGAAAAAGGAGCCTATATGGTATGGGAAACATATCTAAAGTACAAGCCTCTTATAAACAGTGTCAAGTCAGACTTGAGTGAAAAATATAAAATCGCAGAGAAAATTTTAGAAGAAAAATATGATGAATATATGAAAAATGACCAATAACTAATTACCGGTTACATATTACGAATTACTTTTTTAAATATACTTTTTTATAGCGGCTCTGGCGGCCCTATCGGCTTCTTTTCTTTTTAGGGTTTCTCTTTTGTCATGTATATTTTTACCTTTTGCAAGGGCAATTTGGACTTTTATGATATTTTTATCATTTAGATAAATACTAAGAGGCACTAGAGTCAAGCCTTCTCTTGAGACTTTTCCAAGAAGTTTGTCTATCTCTTTTCTGTGAAGTAAAAGTTTTCTATCTCTTCTTTCATCCGGTCTATAGTGTGGATTGGCGGTATCGAGGTGTGATATGTGAGCGTTTAAAAGATATGCTTCACCTTTTATGATTTTGACAAAACTCTCTTTTAGATTGACCCTGCCTTGTCTTATAGCTTTTACTTCACTTCCTCTTAGCGATATACCTGCTTCATACTTTTCAAGTATTTCATAATCATGAAAAGCTTTTTTGTTTCTAGCAATTACTCTACCCAACTATTTTTCTCCTAAAATTATGGTAACTTTAGCTTAAGTTTTACTTCAGTTTTAACCTCATTCTCAAAAATGCATCCTTGCATTTTTTCCGAGGCTTCCGGCTATTTTTGCATCGTGCAAAAAGTAACGCCTACAGAACCGGTAAAAAATGAAGTAAAACTTAAGCTGTTTTTTTAAAAAATGAACTCCCGCTTCCACTAAAAAACCAACCCTCTTTGGCATAATTTTCTAAAGATGGATATACTCTTACGGCACTGTCAAAAAGGTCATTTAGCTCATATATATCAAATTGCTCTAAAATATCACTGCTTTTCAAGCTTTCAAGCTTATTTACCAACTTTGTATTTTGGCTTGTAATTTTATCATAATTTTGCAGCAAACTTTTTCTATATTCTTTGTAAACTTCTTTAGTCTCACACTTTATATCAGGAGTAAATACCTCCAAGCTTAAAGGTTCTTCTTTAAACGGTACTACTTTTTCTCCGATACCTTCTACATTAGCGCTGCTAAAGCCGTTTATAAAAAAAGCTACATCAGCTCCCAAAGTTCTTCCAATGGAGAGTATCTTATCTTTTGACAATCTGAGTCCGATAAACTCATTGCTCATTTTTAAAAAGGTTGCCACATTCGAGCTTCCGCCGCCAAGTCCGGCAAATTCCGGGATATTTTTATTTACGACTACTTTATATAGCTTAAAAAACTCAGCAACTTTTTTTGAGTCGTCACTTTTTAAAAGTTTTTGGTAAGCTTTAAAGATAAGATTTTGCTCCTTTTTACAGGAAAATTTACCGATAAGTTCAAACTCATCATTTGGTTGTTCTTTTTCTTTAAATGTTATAGTATCAAAAAGAGATTCTACAAGCATAAATCTTGAAGATATCAAATGATAATTATCTCTTATACCGATTACCTTAAGGTAAATATTTACCTTTGCAAAAGATTTGGAAGTCATTTTTGCTTTTTTATCGAGAGGTTTTTAAGTATGGTTATATCTTTTGGACTTTTACTGGCTTCTATGTTTGCCCCGATAACTGCGACTCTTAGCTCACCTCTTATCAATGATATATCTTTTGGGGCTTCAAATCCAAGCTTTACTCTGTCTTTTGAGATGGAAACCACTTTTACTTCTATATTGTTGCCTATAAATACACTCTCACCCGGTTTTCTTGACAGTACTAGCATCCTTGCATCCTTATCCTGTTTAATTTGTAACTGACTTTCTTATTTTTTATCTCTATGATAGTAAGATATTTGTCATTTGTCAAATGATAAATATCTTCATCTTTTGTATCAAATGAGTTGATATCCAATTTTTTACCAAGAGTAATATCGTCATAATCCCCAAGATATGTATTGGGCCTTGTATTTAGACAGGAAAGAGGGTTTAACTCTTTTTCATTATTATAAAAAAATTTTCCCTCCCTAACTCTTTCAAGTCTTGTTAAAGCCCCTGCTGTTTGAAGTTTATCTGCTATAATTTTTCCTATACTTCGCACATACCCTCCCTCACTGATGGAGACTTCAAATGATACGAAAGGGTGCTCATAAGACAAAAGTTTTATATCAAATATAGTGCTTTTTATCTTTTTAAGCTCAAAATCTTTACCTTCTCTTGCCAACTCATAAGCTCTTTTGCCGTTGATATTTTTTGCGGAGTATTTTGGAGGAAGATACTCTATTTCTCCTTTAAAACTATCTATTATGTTTTGTAAAAGTGTAGTATCAATCTCATCAATTTCTTCTATTTTTTCTATACTTTCGTTATCAAGTGTCGGACTATATGCTCCAAGGTGTAAAACAGCCCTGTAAACTTTTGGACTTTTTTTTAGATAGTTAAAAAGTTTTGTATATTGTCCAAAAGCTACGATCAGAACACCCTCTGCAAAAGGATCCAATGTTCCGGAGTATCCGGCTTTTTTTACTTTGTACTTTCGCTTTATTTCTTTTAAAAAATTATTGGAGCTTATATTTTTCGGTTTGTTTGCTACAAAGAGTCTGTTCACCTGTAAATCCTTCGGATTAAGCTAAGAGCTTAGGGCTAAGAGCTAAAACAGCTCCAAGTTCTTGGCTCTTGACTTTAAGCTTTTTATCTTTATTTATGATTTTATCAAAAATCATGAGTGTTTTACCTGAAAAACCTTTGGATTAAGCTAAGAGATTAGAGCTGAGTGACTCGTGATTGGTGATAGTTGAGTTAAAAGCTAAACCTTACCATCTTACCACCTTTGCTCCTATCCCCCCTCTTGCTCCTTGAGCCAAAGGCTATCGGCTCTTATATCTTCTCTACAAATGATGCAAGGATGTCTCTTCTTGTTCCGCCGAAGTTAATCTTGAGTTTAAACTCTCTTTTTATCTTGTTTACTTCCAAAACTCTTCCCATACCAAATATCTTATGTTTTACCAAGTCGCCTTTTTTAAAAACAGTTGTTTTCTCCAGAGTCAGACTTCCTTTACATACTCCACACTCTGTTAAAAATCTACTTTTATTTAAATGAGCTCTTCTACCTTTGTAAAATCTGCTTCCCACACAACTTAGAGTCAACTCTTTTTTTGCCCTGGTTATTGCGACATATCCTAGTCTTCTCTCCTCTTCTATATCACTTCCTTCGCCGGTTATAGGGAAAAATCCCTCTTCCAAGCCTATTACAAATAGATACTCAAACTCCAAACCTTTGCTTGCATGGATATTCATAACGGATATACTTTGGTTGTCTATTTGGTCCTGGTCACTTTGGAGACTTATCTCATTTAAAAAGTCATCTATACTTGCTTCTGGATTGGTTAGCATATAGTCTCTGAACATTCCGTAAAATTCATCTATATTGGCTACTTTATCCATTGAATCTGGAAGTTTTTGATAATACTCTTTTATATGAAAAGTTTCCTCTAAAACATCTATAAAGTCATAAGTGGAGTCATTTAAACTTTTTTTGAGTTTTTTTAGATTTCTTATAAATTTTTTAATTTCTACAAAGCTTTTTTTGCTACACAGTTTTTCAGCTTCAACTAAATTTTTGGATAAAAATTGAAAAATAGAGCTTTTATTTTCATATGCTGCTTTGGATATCTTGTCAATGGTTACTTTGCCTATGCCTCTTTTTGGTCTGTTTATAACTCTTCTAAAAGAAAAGTCATCATGTGGGTTTGCAATAATTCTTAGATAGCTTATAAGGTCTTTTATCTCCGCTCTTTCATAAAACTTGATGCCGCCAACCATTTTATATGGAATTCCTGCCCTGTTTAATCCCTCTTCAATAGAGCGGCTTAGAGCATTTATCCTGTAAAGTACAGCTATCTTGTTTGCACTTATGCCACTGTTTATCAGTTTTGTTATTCTGTTTGCTATGATATTTGCTTCTGTGGTTTCATTATCTGATTCTAAAAAAGTTATATCTTTTCCGTCACCGTTTACACTTTCGAGCTTTTTGCCTAGTCTTCCCCTGTTGTGTTCGATAAGGTTGTTGGCTATTTTTAGTATTTGATTGGTTGAGCGATAATTTTTCTCCAGTTTTATTACGGCCGTATCTTTAAACTCATTGGGAAATTCAAGGATATTTTTTATATTTGCCCCTCTCCAGCCATAGATACTTTGGTCATCATCGCCTACTACGCAAAGGTTTTGATGGGTAGAGCATAGCTTTTTTAAGAGTTTATATTGAAGTTCATTTGTATCTTGATACTCATCTATCATAATATATCTGTATCTTTGGCTTGTCCGCAAACAAATATCTTCATTATCGTCAAGTATTTTATAGGTAAGAGCCAACAAATCATCAAAGTCAACCAAATTATTTTTGACTATATATTCTTCATACTCTTTGTAGAGATTTGCTATGATTTTATAGTTTGGAAGATGAGCTTTTTCTATAGCAGTTTGGGGCGAGATGAGTGAATTTTTATATTTGGATATCTCATTTGCCACCAAAGCTATCGGAAGCTCTGAGCCTAGATTTTTTATAATTCTTTTTTTATCATCACCGTCTATGACAACAAAATTGTTATTTCTGTTTATTCTATCGATATTGAATTTTAAAAACAAAAGGCCAAATTTGTGAAAAGTGCAAAGCAAGGGTGGATAAAGCATTTCATCTATCAAGCTTAGAGCTCTTTCTCTCATTTCGTTGGCAGCTTTGTTTGTAAATGTAAGAGTCAGAGTATTTGCCGGGTCTATGCCGATAGAAAGAAGATATGCAAGTCTTGAAGTTATCGTTTTTGTTTTTCCGCTTCCAGCCCCCGCTAGTATCAAAATGGGACCATCTATGATAGTAGCAGCTCTTCTTTGTTCATCATTCAATCCCTCTAATATGTCATTCATCTTCTATCTTTCTTAATTTTTCATTTTTCATTTTTCATTTTTCATTTTTCATTTTTCATTTTTCATTTTTCATTTTTCATTTTTCATTTTATATATTATTATACCTAAAAAAAAATTATATGTTACTTTTTGTTCTATTTTTGTTTTAAAAGTTACAAAGTTATAACTTTTTCTTATTTGGTTGTTGAAAAAACTATTTTATTAAGTTATAATATATTTAACACATTTATAAAAGGAAATTATAGTGCTAAAAGATTTTTCTAAAATTCAGACTTTTTTAACGGTTGTAAGAGAAAAAAGTTTTTCCAAAGCTTCAAAAAAGCTGGGTATTTCTCAGCCTGCAGTTACTCAACAGATAAAACTTTTTGAAGATTATGTGGAAACTAAGATAGTTGATAGAAAGAAAAACGGTATAAGACTTACAAAAGAGGGAGAAGAGATATATGCCATTATGCTAAAGCTTGAAAGGTGTATATTTAATACCGAAAAAGATATACTAAAAGTGATAAACAAGCAGCTGACATTTGTTATAGGTGCATCTTTTACCATAGGTAACTATATCCTGCCAAACTATTTAAACAGAATAAAAGAGAAAGTAGAAAATGATATTTTGGTTAAAATTGACCTTTCAAAGTATATACTAGAGCAGCTAAAAGATAAAAAAGTTGATATAGCCATGGTTGAAGCTCCCGGTTTTGATGATGATATGCTTTATCGTGAGTGGATGGAGGACGAGTTGGTACTTTTTAGCAATTCTCCTATACCAAAATATGTAAAAAAAGAGGATTTGTATAACTTTGACTGGGTGTGTCGCGAAGAGAGTTCGCATACGAGACAGTTGGTTTCGAGTATTTTTGAAGAGATGGATATTGATTGTAAAACTTTCAATGTGAAAAGTATTGTTTCAAGCTCAACCGCAGTCAAGCAGTCTATTTTAAAAGCTCCAAAAGATGAAAGACCTACGGTATCAATTATTTCGAAGTTTGTTATAGAGGATGAAGTTCAAAACGGTACTTTGTACAGTGCCAAAATAAGAGGCTATAAGTTCAAAAGATATATGTATATTGCCTATTTGAAAGAGAGAAGGCATGATGCATATATTGATGGAATGATTGACTTTTTAATGAATATTAAGAAAGTATAAAAAAGAATATAGGGTTTAGGATTGAGGTTTTAGGAATTTAGACTGTAAGAAAATTTATCTTTACTCCTATTCCCTTTCACATCTTCTTTTTATCTCTTTTTTTGAGGAGTTTTTTGTTATTGGGATTTGAAAGAAATATATCCATTGACTTTTTGATGCCGTTCTCTTCATTTTTTTGTTTTTCTTCTTTGATTTCGGGAGGAGTCGCCAGGTTTATAAAGATAGGTGTATTTTCTACAATGATTTGTAAAATTGCATAAAGCGGTACGCTGACTAAACTTCCAAAATTTTCTCTTCCAAAGCCTGCCTCAAAACTCAGTATATCACCGTCTATTCTGGCACTTTCATATGTGTAACCTGCCAATGTAAAAAGAGTGATGGGCTTAAAGTCCACTGTGATATGTTCCGGTAAAGGCGGGTCAAATGTAATATTTGCCAATGAAGTCAATATGGAAAATTCGATATCTCCATTAAAAAGATACTGTATAACTTCACTGGAGTGTCTTGTCATCATTTCTCTAAATTTGTCATGACTTACTATATCATGCAACATCATTTATCCTTCAATTCTTTAAATTCTTCAAGAAGATTTGCAACTTCATCTATACCTATTTGCCAAAAAGAAACATCATCTATATCAAAACCAAAACTTTTTATAAGTACTTTTGGGCTTTTACTGCCGCCGCTTGATAAAAACTTTATATATTTTTTCTTAAAACTTTCACCCTCTTTTTTATAAAGACCATACAGTGCCATCACCAAAAGCTGCCCATAACTGTATGCATAGCAGTAAAAAGGAGTATGTATAAAATGTGGAATGTAGCTCCACCAGTATTTGTAATGCTCGGTGAGTTTGACGCTGTTTTGGAACATCTTTTCATTTTCTTCCATCCAAAATTCATTGAATTCATTAGGGCTTAGTTCGCCCTTTTTAGAGTGAACTTTTCTTTCAAAAGTCGTAAAGATGATTTGTCTAAAAAGTGTGGCGAAGATATCTTCGAGTTTTCCTCCGTAAAGTGCCAAAAGTTCCTCTTTTGGAGTAATTTTTTTCATATCGTCAAACAGAAGCATTTCGGCAAAAACCGAAGCGGTTTCAGAGGTAGTGAGAGGCGTATCACTTCCAAGATATCCGACATCACGCGAGAGATACTGATGGATAGCATGACCCAATTCATGAGCTATGGTAAAGATATCTCTTCTTTTTTTTGTATAATTTAGCATTACAAAAGGATGAGTGTCAACTGATGCGGGATGAGAAAAAGCTCCTCCTCTTTTTTTATCTTTTGGAAAAACATCACACCATCCTTCATCAAAAGCTTTGTTTGCGATATCATAAAATTCCGGGCTAAAATTTTTAAAACTTTTTAGGACCATCTCTTTAGCTTCACCAAAAGGTATCTCTTCTTCGTTTGCCAAATATGGAGCGTACCTGTCATAGTCATATAAAGTATCATACCCCAATATCTCTTTTTTTATATCATAATATTTTTTTACAAGGTAAAAATTTTTTGAAGTCGTATTTATAAGGGCATCTACACTTTTTTGGGTTATTTTATTGTCTATGTGTCTAGGCTCTTCGACGGATTTATACTTTCTTATTTCACACTCAATTTTTAGGTCGGTTTTTATCATATTGTAGATATATGAAGTTAAGTGAAGGTTGTTTTCCAACTTTTTTGAGAGTGAATCAGCAGCCTCTTTTCTTATCTTTCTATCGGGTGAATAGAGTTTTGATAGTATCTCTTCTTCGCTTAATTTTTTATCTTCAAAGTCAAATTTCATTCTACTGAAGTGTTCATCGAATAGTCTACTAAATGCTCTTGAGCTTGTAAGATTTTTTTTGAGTAAAATTTTCTCTTCTCCGGGAGAGAGTTGATGTTTTTTCTCTTTTATTAAATTTTGCAGATAAAATTTATAAATGCCACCGACTTTTACAATTTCTTTTTGTTTTGTAGTATCGAGTTTGTTGAACTCTAGCTCAAAAAAGAGCAGGTACTCTTGAATATCTGTAAATTTTTGTGAATATTTTGCATAAAAGCCGCCATTGTCAGAATTTTTGGCAAATTTTAAAAAAGCATAGGTTGCAGCTCTTGAGATTTGATTTAGAATGTTTTCATATTGTTTTAAAACTTCCATAAACTCTTTTGGAGTTAATTGCTTTAAATTTCCTTTGTAATTTTTTTGAAAATTTTTAGCCTCTTTTTCAATCTTTTTTACGCTTTTATCAAGCTCTTTATCATTTTTATATAAGTCTTCAAGTTTCCATTGTGTTGTCATATTTTCTCTTTCGTATTTTATTGTATAATTAGTATAATTATACCAAAATTAGTTACAAAGAATAAGGCGGGAATAGAAGATATGAAAAAAATTCTTATATTAAATACAGGCGGTACTTTTAATAAAGTATATAATCCTATAAACGGAGAGTTGGAAATATCAAAAAAAGGCGAAGCATTAAAAGAGATTTTAAAACATCAAACAAATTTGAGATATGATTTAAAAAATATAATACATAAAGACAGTTTGTTTATTACCGACGACGACAGAAACAAAATAAAAGAGCAAATTATAAATACCGAGTGCAACATTGTCATCATAGTTCACGGAACAGACACTATAGATAAAACAGCAGATTTTTTATCCAAAAATATACAGGGTAAAATGGTTATACTAACCGGAACAATGATCCCATACAGTATAAACTCCATAGAAGCTACATCAAATTTTTCTATGGCAGTTGGGTATGCACTTTCTAGTTTTCATGAAGGAGTTTTCATATCTATGCACGGAATGGTCGAAGAGCATAGTAAAGTTTTTAAAAACAGGCAAATTGGGGAGTTCCAAAGGGTGGTGTGTGTTAAAGAATAAGCTTTTCTAAAACAGCCATTCTTATAGCTACTCCGTTTTTAACCTGTTCAAGTATTTTACATCTTTTATCTTTCATGCAGGCATCTTCTATGTCGATATTTCTGTTGACGGGTCCTGGATGAAGTAGAAGCAGGTCTTTGTTTCCTAGTATCTCTTTTGTGATGCAAAAATCATTTGCATAATCTTTCAAAGAGGCATATATTTGGTTGGTGTGTCTTTCTGTCTGGGTTCTCAGACTCATAATGATATCGGCATCTTTTACACCCTCTTTTAAATTATAACACTTTTTAAGGTGAGTTTTTGGCATAAAATGAGGCGGTGCTACAAGTGTAATATCAAGTCCAAATCTACTGAGTAGTTCTATGTTGCTGTTTGCAACTCTTGAATTTTTTATATCACCCACAATGGATATTTTTTTACCTTTTACATTTTTTATATATCTTTTTATAGTAAACAGATCAAGCAGTGCCTGGGTAGGGTGAGCATGACTTCCGTCGCCCCCGTTTATTATAGGGCAGTGGACATAATTGGAGAGAATTTTAGGAACACCGGAATTTTTGTGTCTTACTACTATGGCATTTGGTCCCATAGCATCAAGATTTGCCGCAGTATCAAAGAGTGTTTCTCCTTTGGATGATGAACTTTTAGAAACATCAAGACTTATGACATTTGCTCCCATTCTTTTTGCAGCTACTTCAAAACTGCTCCTGGTACGGGTGGAATTTTCAAAAAATATAGTTATGATACTTTTTCCGTGTAAAATATCTCTTGGTTTTTCATCTAAAAACTCTTCTGCTCTTTTAAATAAAGATTCTATTTCATCTATACTAAAGTTGCTTGTATTGATAAGATGTAACAAACCGTTATCCTTTTGTTTAATCAGTTGTGATATAATAACAAATAAAAAATATAAAAGGGGTTAAGATATGAAAAAAATAATTTTTACATTGTTGTCGGTAGGAGTTGCATCCTTGATGGCAGAGAGTATTAATTTTTCAGACTCCATTCCTGTTATAAAAAGTGAACCTGTTTATAAAACAGTAACCAAGAGAACTCCATATCAAGAGTGTTGGGATGAGCAGGTACCTGTAAGCTCAGGCGCTTCCGGAGATGGAACGGTGGGAGCTTTGATAGGTGGTGTTGCCGGAGGAATTTTGGGTCATCAAGTAGGCGGCGGAAGCGGCAAAACTGCAGCTACTGTCGGTGGGGCTATCATAGGAACACTTGTGGGTAAAAACCTTGCAAGCAGAGAAAATAGTGGACCTACTACAACTTATCAGACCCAAAGGAAATGTGTTACTAAGTATAATGAAACCGAAGAGGAAAAATTTATCGGATATAAAAATATCGGAAACTATAAAGGTAAAACTATCATCAAGTATTCAAACCATCCCTTAAGAAGGATAAGACTTTATGTATCCGTAAGTTACTAAGATATAGAGGCAAAGAGTTAAGAAAAAGCTATTGCTTAGTCTTGTTGAGCTTTTTCCCTTTTTGCTCCTTATTTAAGAGTATCTTTGGTAAAAATCTCTTTTTGCTTTTTAGAGAGTGTTATGATCTTAAAGTTATGAGTCTTGGCATACTCTTTTAATTTTTTTAACATCAATGTTTCATAAACTATAGCCCAAATTCTCTCTTTTTGTGTTGCTTCTTTAAAAGCTTGTTTTATGATATTTTTTTGAGTTTTGCTAAGTTTATTCCAAAAAGAGCTATTTACCACAACTCCATATCCGAGATAATTATAATCAAGCATTATAAGATACCTTTGAATCGTGTAGGTTTTTGTTGTATAGATATTTGAAAGAGTATTTATCTGTGTGTCTATAAGAGACTTTTTTAAAGCAGTATATAGATAGCGAAATGGAAGATTTATAGGAATTGCTCCATGGGAATGCATATAATTTACCGCAATTTTACTTGAATAAACTCTTACTCTTGTGTTTTTAAAATCACTTGGACAGATTATGAGTTTATTTGAAGTTAATTGTGTAAAACCGTTATCCCATACCCCTAGAAGTATAAAACCGTTACTTTTAAAATAATTTAAGATATTTTTATCATATAGAGGATCGAAAAGTTCATGTATTTTGTATATACTTTTAAATAAAAAAGGGGTGTTAAAAAAGTCCAACTTTGGTATATAAGTAGCAAATTTATTTAACGCGGGAGCTAGGATTTGAATATCTTTTGAATCATTTAAAATATTTAGCATTTGATTATCTGATAGTTTGGTATCAAATTGTACTTGGATGATCATTTTGCCTTTGCTTATCTCTTTTACTCTTTTTGCAAAGTACAAAGCTGCCTTTGCTTTAGGAGTATTTATTTTAGTAACTATCGGAAAGTGCATGGTTATTGTTGCATAAAGGTAAAAAGGCAACAACAATAACAACCATATCTTTATCATAGATCATCCTTCTCTATTCTTATATATTCAATCTCTTCATAAAATACAATACTTCCTTTGTGAAATTTTTTAGCTTTATAAAGTGCTAAATCAGCTTTCTTGAATAACTCTTCAAACTCTTGATGAGGTTCTATAATAACCGAACCTATACTAGCGGAAACTATTTTTTTCATATTTTTATCAAAGTTTTTTTGAAATTCAAATAATTTTTTATTTATTTTATTGAGAGTATTTATCATTTCATCTTTTGTGCAAGATGTAAGCATTACAAATTCATCGCCTCCCCATCTGCCTAAGATATTATTTTCAAAATATTTTTTTATCAATAAAGCAAACTCTTTTAAAACTTTATCTCCCATACTGTGTCCAAAGTTATCATTGATATATTTGAAGTTGTCTAAATCTATAATAGATAGTCTTAAATATGAGCTAGCTCTAAATTCATTTTCAAAAGCATACCTATTTAATGTTTTTGTTAATTTATCATATTTTGCATTTATGCTATACTCATTATATAATCTATCAGCAATCTTAATCTTTTTATAAAAAAATAGATAAAAAAGAAAAGTAATGAATGTTAAAATGCTAAGTAGTATTATAATGTTGTAAAAAAGAGAAATTTCATACTTTTTTATTTTAATTATTATGTTATTAGCAAATATTTTTATTTTACTCGAATCTATTTTAATACCGTAAAAAAGATCTAAAAATTTTTCATACTCCATAATGTAAAAATTACTGTTATTAAATTTTGTAAGATCATTTTTATTTTGATATATGATAATATTTGGGATGATTTTGACAAAGTTATATAAAGTTGATTTTATTTCTTGTGATTTTGGGGGATTGGCTTCTGTTTCTCCCATTATAAAATTATTTGTTTTATAATTGTATATTATTCCGTATATTTTATTATTTATAATTTTACTACATATTCCATATCCGTTATCTAAAGGATTGCAGGGGAGTTTTATCTGTTTTCCAATACTTAGTATATTATTACTTGTAACAACATTATATTTTTGATTTACTATTTTGATGATTATGGGCATTGTGGCTAAATAGTCTGTCAATGATTTTCTATCTTTAATAGCAGGCATTAAAGTATTTATACTGGTTATATAGCTTAAAACTTGCTCTTTGTTAAGATTTGTATAATTGTTAAAGAGTTGCTCTTTTTTGTTTTTTATCATATTTTTTATCATATACAAATATCTGAAATTGGCTTTATATTCATCCTCATATTTGCTGACGGCTATGTCATTTAAAATTTCATTGGAATATTTATGCTCTATAAAAAAGAGCATTACAATAAAAAGAGCCACAATAAAAAAAGTGATAAAAGTTATATAAAAAAAGAGTCTTTTTACCATACAAAATCTTTTAAATAGTTTTTGATAAACCATTTAGGCATTTTAAATCCTATCTCTCTTGCTCTTTTTATATTGATAAAAAAGAGATAGTCTTTAATATTTTCTATTTTTTGATTATGATTTTTTTGAAAAGATAGGAAAATATCAGCCAACTGTTTTCCACTTGTATAAAAATCAGCCCCGCCAAATCCTAAAAATCCTAATTTTGTAAATATAATATTGATAGAAAAATCAGGTTTTTTTATATTTTTTAAAAATATATCTTTATGTTCTTTTAGACTATTTTTATGACCATTTTTATCAAGTATGCTCATTGCAAAAGGCATAAATAGTGTATATTTTGGATCTTTACCTATTTTTGCAGTCTCTTTTTTCAATTCATTTATATTGTTGATATGTATAAAATCAATTTTACTTAAAAATTTTGTATTTTTGAGTTCCATTTTAGTTTGTAATTTTAAAATTTTACCTACCCCGTTTCCGTAAAAAAATGCTATTCTTTTTATAGGTCTTATTTCGTTAAAAATATTTAATATCTCTTTTACAAATATTTTCTCCTTTACTCCGCTGATATTATTCTTTAAATGATACTCTTTTTTGTATCTCTCAAAAGGGTAATTAAGACCGCTAAAAAATATCTGCTTCCCTTTTTTATTTGCAGGAATAGCCACAAGCTTAAAAGCAGCATCATCAAAGGTGACAACCGCATCATAACGATCCAAATTTGACAATATTTTTTTAACTTTTGTTGCAATTTTATTTTTAGGAGTAACTCTAACATTTAAAAAATATATATTAAAGTCATTTCTTTTATACCCTTTGGTATAAATACTATTTAAAAAACCATACAACTGTGGCTCTCCGCATTGGTCATGTTTAGAGTAAGAGTTAACAATCAATATCTTTGAGAAAGCCAATTCGCATAGCAGTACAATAAATAGTATAAATTTCATTTATCATCCTTTTTTATATAAGGAGCAGGAGGACTAAAATAATAGCCTTGTGAATACTCTATACCCATTTCTTTAATTTTATTGTAGATTTCTCTATTTTCTACAAATTCAGCTGTAACTTTTAGTCCGAGTTTGTGTGCAAAATTTGTTATAGTTTGTACTATGATATAACTTTTTTCATTACTCAGGATAGTTTTTATATATTTACCGTCAATTTTTATCATATCTATATCAAGCTCTGCAATTCTTTCAAAGTTTGAGTAATCCACTCCAAAATCATCTATAGCTATAGAAAAACCTGCTCTTTTAAGTTCTGTAAGTTGTACAAGGTTGTTTTTTGTACCTTCGTTTGTAACACCTTCTAGGATTTCAAGCATCACCCTTTGAGGTTTTATGTTGTATTTAGAAACTATACCAAGTAAATAATTTTGTAAATTGTAAGTTAAAAGATCATCTTCCGTGATATTTATAGATATTACCGTATCTCTATATTTACTTGCCTCTTTGACAGACTCTTCTATCATTATTTTAGTCATTTCATAAGAAAAACCGCCGTTTTTTACAATATCAATAAAATAGTAAGGAGAGTAAATTTTATCATCATATTTTAATCTAACTAAAGATTCATACTTGATAATTTTGCCTGTTTTGTTATCTATAATAGGCTGAAAATATGGTATAATTTTCGCTTCTTTGTGGGTAAAAAGAGCATCATAAACAATATTGTTAAATCTTATATAATTTTTTCTTTTTTCAATCATGTTTTTATCTTCTTGATAAAAAATATAATTTTTATAAGTTATCTTTTTTGTTTTTTGAAGTGCTATAGTTAGTTTTTGATAAATTTCGCCATCATCATTTTTACAAATACCGAATCTAAAAGAGAGTCTTAGCTTTATACCGCTATTTTCTATCCTTAAAGCATTATTGCGAAAATAGTTATTTAAAAATTTTATCTCTTTTTCATAATCATTTGACAAAAACAGAAATTCATCTGCATTTAGTCTATATATCCTTTTATTCAATATTTTCATAATCTCTATTGCTATGCTCTTAAGCAACAAATCCCCTATCTCAAACCCATAATTGCTATTGATATTTGAGAATCCTTTTATATTTAGTAAAATTATATATTTAGCACTACTTCTTTTTCTATCTATGTCAAATATCTCTTTTTTAAAAGTTCCAGTCAATTTATCTTTGTATAGAAGTTGAAGATTTTTTTCACTTTCAATTTTTACTCTTTTATCAAGTTTTTTTACTAAGTCTAAATTTTGTTTATATGATTTATGAAGCAAATAAATTAAAATGAGAAAAAGTAGGGTTGCCGCTAAAAAAATAGCATATAACATAGCTTCCAATCTTTTAAGTCCGCTTTTATCTTTGATAAATGAAATAATATATCCAAGAGTATCTCTCTTTGAATTTTTTATATCTACTACTGATACATAATAACCTTTATTTAAAAAGCCTCCTATATATTTATAATGTTTTTGAATAAAGTAATTTACTCCGTACTTTTTTAATAAGTTATATATCTCTTTGTTTGCTTTTCTATCGGCGATATTATATCCGTCTATAAAACTGTTTGACAAAGGGTGAATTAACTCTTTTGTGTAATTTTTATTGATTATAATAATGCTATCTATATCTTGAGTATTTTTTAAAATTTTTGATATAGAGTCAAAATGAGTTATGACTTCAACCGCTCCGCAAAACTCATTATTTTTATTGAAGATAGGAACTACGCTTTTAAATGCAATATCGTAAGGAGTTATTTCAATATCGCTTAATATCTTTTTATCTTTAAAAGCATTTTTTAGCTTAATATCATTTTTTAAAGGGGGTTTACTTTTCCAAGATATATAATGACATTTCATATCTTTATCATATACTCTTATCCAAATATCATCTTTAGAAGCAAATAAAAAGAGAATTTTACCAATGATAGTTTCTACTTTATAGTTTTGTTTACTTGAGACGGCTTGAATAAAATCTTTATCCACAACTATTCTAGTTGCTATAGCACTAGTTTGCCTTTTTTGCTCATTTATAAGTTGTTTTACATAATTTGTTGTGAAATTTATAGGGTCATTTTCTGATTTTATTATAAAATTACCTAATGTAAATATAAATAGTAACAATAGTGCTATAAAAGCAATTTTGATAACAATGATAAAAGTAGTTTTGCCTATTTTTTTCATACCTCTTCAAAAACCATTTAGTTATATTTTACTGTGCAGTTTTATATAAATATGGAGTATATCTATCGCTGCCGGTGTTACTCCGCTTATTTCACTTGCCGCAAAAAGGGTAGGCGGTTTTATCTTTTTTAGTTTTTCAACTATTTCATTGCTAAGTCCTGAGATATTATCAATATCCAAATCTTCAGGTATTTTCATATCCATAAGACTCTTCATTTTGTCAATTTGTTCCTCTTGTTTTTTTATATAATTAAAATATTTAGCTTCTATTAAAATTTGCTCTTTTATATCAATAGGCAACTCTTTAAAATCGTCCAAAAGTTTATCAAGTTTATCAAGAGTAAAACTTTTTCTTGCTACAATTTTTTTAAGTTCTACTTTGTCCGTTATCTTCTCTTCGCCTATCTCTTTTAAAAATTCATTATTTTCTTTTGATGGAGTTAAAAATTTTTCATCAAGTATTGATAATCCTTTTTTAGTTTGCTCCTTTTTATAAAGCATCCTTTCATAACTTTTTTCATCTACAAGTCCAAGTTTATAACCATACTTCATAAGCCTAATATCGGCATTATCCTCTCTTAAAAGTAGCCTGTATTCGGCTCTGCTTGTAAACATCCTGTAAGGCTCTTTTGTTCCTTTAGTTACAAGGTCATCTATCAAAACTCCGATATAAGCTTCATCTCTTCTAAATATCAAAGGTTCTTTATCCTCTATACTTAAAGATGCATTGATACCCGCCATAAGTCCTTGAGCCGCCGCCTCTTCATAGCCTGTAGTTCCGTTTATCTGACCGGCACAGTAAAGTCCTTCTATCTTTTTAGTTTCAAGTGAGTGTTTAAGCTCGGTGGGATCTACAAAGTCATACTCTATGGCGTAACCGTATCTCACTATCTTGGCATTTTCTAAGCCTTTAATGGTATGGAGCATTTCAAGTTGGGTATCCACGGGGAGTGAAGTGGTAAGTCCGTTTATATAGTATTCTGTCGCCTCTATTGTTTGAGGCTCTATAAAAAGATGGTGTCTCTCTTTGTCTCTAAAGCGATTGATTTTGTCTTCTATGCTTGGGCAATATCTTGGTCCTATACCCTCTATCTGTCCGGTAAAAAGAGGAGCTCTTTGAAAATTGTTTTCAATGATTTGATGTGTGGTTTCATTGGTATAAGTTATGTAACAGGGCAATTGTTTCGGGTTAAAATCAGTTTTGTCAGTTCTGAAACTAAAAGGAACAGGAGGTACATCTCCGTCTTGAAGTTCCATTTTATTAAAGTCTATGGTTTTGGCATCTATTCTAGGACAAGTTCCCGTCTTCAACCTTTGGACATTTAGTCCTAAATTCTTCAGACAGTCACTTAATTTATTTGAAGGAAATTCGCCAAATCTTCCGGCACTTTGTTTGAACTCTCCTATGTGAATAAGACCTTTTAAAAAAGTTCCGGTTGTTATGATAACTTTTTTGGCATAGTAGTGATTTTTGAGATTGGTTATCACTCCGGTGACTTTAGAGTTTTTTACTATAATTTCATCTGCTGTTTCTTGTTTGAGACTAAGATTTGGAGTATTTAAACAGATATTTCTCATATACATTTTGTATCTATCCATATCTATTTGAGCTCTACTTCCTCTAACAGCCGGTCCTTTAGAAGCATTTAGAGTTCTAAATTGGATAGCCGTATTATCGGTAGTGATACCCATTTGACCGCCTAGGGCGTCTATCTCTTTTACGAGGTGTCCTTTTGCTAAACCTCCGATGGCTGGATTGCAGCTTGCGGCTCCGATTTGTTCGACAAGTATAGTAATAAGAAGAGTTTTTTTACCCATTCTAGCACTACTCAAAGCTGCTTCTATACCGGCATGACCCCCACCGATGACAATAATGTCAAATTTCATATATTTCTCCAAAGTTTTAAATAATACTATTATATCATTTTGGCTATAATATAGAACTTATTTTAAAGGACCAGCATTGTTTACGGGATTGATAAGAGAGATAGCTGATTGTAAAGTACAAAATGACAAATTGGCAATAAATGCAAAGTATAAACCATCCATAGGCGACTCTATAGCGGTAAACGGAGTGTGTTTGAGTGTGGTTAGGATATATGGTACCGGTTTTGAAGTGGAGCTATCTCATGAAAGTAAAAATATCATAGCTTTGGAAAACTATAATGGAAAAGTCCATATCGAACCCGCCATGAAACTAAGTGACAGAGTGGAGGGGCATATACTCCAAGGCCATATTGATACTTTAGGCACTATAAAAAAAATAGAAAAGAGGGGTGCAAATCTTGATATTTACATAAAGATACAAAAAGAGTTTATTAAATTTGTTATTCCCAAAGGAAGCATAGCTATTGACGGTATCAGTTTGACTATAAATGATGTTTTTGAAGATAGTTTTAGACTAACAATTATCCCTATAACCGTTCAAAATACACTTATAAAAGAGTACAATGTTGCAAGAAGAGTCAACATAGAGACAGATATGTTCGCAAGATACATTTATCATATTTTTAAAAAGGATAAAACTCTTAGTTGGGATGAAGTGGATAAGATAAATGCGATATTTTGAAGATAGGATGAAGGATGAAGGATGAAGGGGTTGAGCCTTTGGCTTCTTTGCCTCTTTGCTTCTCTCCACCTTTACACCGCAAATAAGGTGAGCAAAAAATGTCATATATAAGAGCTTGGTTTGAAGATGAAAATGTTTTGGCTTTTTTTACCGACAGGCTTGGCGGAGTTTCAAGCGGAGTCTATGAGAGCTTAAATGTCAGTTCAAATGTAGGTGATGATATACGAAATATCGTGCAGAATAGACAGATAATAGCAGATGATAATGGTTTTTTGCTTGAAAATTTGGTATATATGAAACAAATTCACTCCAATAGTGTTAAAATCATAAATAACAGTTTCATAAATGAGATAAAAGATTGTGACGCCCTTATAACTTCAAAAAGAAAAATTCCACTTATGACTATGGCGGCTGATTGTACACCGGTGCTGATATATGATAAAGAAAAAAAGGTTATTTCAGCCATTCACAGCGGAAGAGTAGGGACAAAAAAAGAGATAGCAAGATATGCTTTGGAGTTGTTT